>NZ_JAUBTI010000024.1:54591-82843 GCF_036702415.1 Microcoleus sp. D3_18a_C4
TCGGTCAAAATAACTTTTCGGGCGATCGACTAGCTTTTTGTTTTAATATTTTTTAATATTTAGGGAGACAAATCCTGTACCGAAATTTTGAGGTCAGTTCGCTTTGATATTGTTAACCCTGCTAATTTTTTCTCTGATTGTAAGTAGAGCTTACACTAAGAATTTGCGCCGATCGGTCAAAAATGCGCCTCGAACCGACAGAAGTTCCGCCAGGCCCTCACCAGAGTCCGCCCCACAGTTCCCTAAAGTTTCGGTAATCGTACCAGCATACAACGAGGCAGAGAATATTCGGGATTGCGCGATCGCCATTTTGGAGAGTACACCGCTGTGTGTGGACAACTTAGAGGTTTTAATTGTAGACGATCGATCGACAGACGGCACCAAGGCGATCGGGCAAACCCTGCAACAGCATCTCAACGACCCCCGGCTTAAAATATTAGCAGGTCAGCCGCGACCAACCAACCAATATTGGGCGGGAAAAAACTGGGCCTGCGCCCAAGCTGTTGAGGTAGCAACCGGAGACTTCTTATTATTTATCGATGCCGACGTGCGACTCAAACCAGGGGCGATCCAAAACGCTATCGCCACAGCAGAAACCGAGAAAATAGACTTGTTCACCTGTATGCCAGCGCTGGTTTGTGAGTGTTTTGCCGAGTGGTTAGTGCAGCCGATAATGTTCAATAACTTAGCAGTTTGCTTCGACTTCACCGCCGTCAACGATCCCTCGAAAACAGACAGTGCTTTTGCCGCCGGCCCGTTCATGTTATTTAGGCGATCGGGCTACGAAAAAATTGGAGGTCACCAGGCCGTTGCAAGCGAAATTGTGGAAGATGTGGAATTAGCTAGACGCATCAAACGTGCGGGTTTAAAGCTCGGACTTTATTCCGGGTCAAATTTGGCATCCGTGCGGATGTATCGGTCTTGGAACGCATTGTGGGAAGGCTGGACAAAGAATTTGTATCTCGGCGCTAACCGCAGTTGGGGCATGATGGTTTACATGGCCGCAATTATGTTATTTCTTTATCCTATGCCGTGGTTGGCATTAGCTATTTTGCTGGCAAACGGGGACTTCGCAGAAATTCTGACAATCAGCAATTACCAATTACCAATTACCAATTACCAATTGCCAATTACCTGGTTAACTATCTGTTTATCCGTAATCGTAATTGGGCAGCATTACACTTTGCGCCGCTTGAGTGCCGAGATTTCTGAATGTCCTACAAAATACTGGTGGTTGGGAGGTTTCGGAGGTGCGTTAGTGGCGGCGATTGCGATCGCCTCTGCGATTAAAACCGAAACTGGTTGGGGATGGACTTGGCGGGGTAGAGCTTTGCAAATTAAGAGTTAAGAACACCAAGCTCAAATCATTCGTGACAACCGATCGTTTGTTGGTAACATTTATTGATAAATATGATTTTTATGAAGTCAAGGTTATGAATTTTATGAGTTGACTTTAAGAGCTGCTTATTTAATAATATTAATCAACATCCTCTTGCCTCCAATTGGAAGGAACCTCATGTCTGTTTACACTCTGAGTGATTTAAGTAATAACAATTCAGATTTGTTGCAAGGTGCTTCACAACATAGCTGCCCGATCTGTAGCAGTCGCGCTCAAACCTCAGATTCGGGCGCCGAACGATCGGCCGCTCAAGCTTCCGCCTTCAGCAACTCTAACGAGATCGATGCTCTGCTGACAAGAAGTAGAGCAAACCCCGGACAGCCAGCCAAATGGAACGTCGCTCCCGGCGGCACCATCACCTACAGTTTTGTGACTGCTGACAGCGCGGCCAGTTATTTTGCATCTAGAAACGAAACCAATATTGAGGAAGTTAACGATCGCATCAAACAGAATGTCCGCCAAATCTTGCGGGACAATTATGCCACAGTCTTGCCGCTCAACTTTGTAGAAGTTCCAGACTCGGCCCAAAGCAACATCAGAATTATGTTTTCTGACGGGCCGGGTGCTGACGGCTATGCCTACAGTGGTTATCCGGGTCAGTTGGGCGCGGTCGCCATCCACCTCCAAAAGCTCAATGAAAACGATCCGGAAACAGCTTTTTCCGCAGGCCCCGGCAGTTACGGCCACTTTACTTTAATTCACGAAATCGCTCACGCGATGGGTTTGAAGCACCCCGGCAACTACAACGGCTCCAGCAGCGGCTTAACAGGAAACTCCGCAGACCTTCCGTATCTTCCGTTTGACAAGGACAATACGAGAAATACGATCATGTCCTACAACGCCGCATATAGAAGATTTAACGATCCCAACGCCGAAAATCCCCGGAGTTTGATGGCTTATGACATCCGGGCTTTGCAGTATCTTTACGGCGCACGCAGCGACTTTAACGGTGACAATAATGTTTACAAATTCGACAGCACTAATTTCAATACGGTTCAAACTATCTGGGACGGCGGTGGCAGTGATACTTTGGACTTTTCGGCACTGCCTGCCAACAACGTTTATTCTTTGGACATGAATCAGGGTAAGCCGCTGACGACAAAGAGCGCTCTGGGATATCTGGGCTACTATTTAGAACCTTCGCAGTTGCCACCAGGTGCCGATCTCGATCGGGTTTATACAACTGAAACTTTTGGCACGTACATTGCTTTTGGCGCGGATATCGAAAATCTGGTAGGTTCGGCCGGAAATGACCAGGTACTTGGAAATGAATTAGCTAACAGTATTCTAGGCAGTGCGGGGATCGACACGATTAGTGGGGGGCGGCAAAGCGATACTTTGGACGGTGGCGAAGGCGGTGACTATATTTACGGCGACAAAGGCATGGATCTGTTAACTGGCGGGGGCGGGGGGGATTGGCTGCAGGGCGGTCGGGCAAACGATACTATTATCACCGGTGTCGGTTTCGATGACATTGTGTTGCAGCCGGATGGGGGTACGGATACGATTGTTGATTTTGCTCCTGGTGTGGATTGGTTAGTGTTAGTTGATGGTTTGACATTCGAGCAACTGTCGATCGTACCTTCAGGCAACGATACTGAAATTCGGATCGGCAGCACCGGACAAGTCTTGGCGCTATTACCGGGAATAGCGGTAAGTTCGATCGGGGAATCTGATTTTTTAGTTGTTTAAAGTGATAGAAACGGAGGACACGGTAATGCCGTTTCCACTCTGATTACGCTTGTGCATAAACAAAAGCAGGTACGCGCTTGTAAGCAGGCGTGCCCGATCGCTTTTCAATCTCCGGGTGAAAAATCACATTAACTTCAGGATAAAACATCAAAGCAGCACCCTCACGAACCGCCCCGTAAATCACCTCGACATTTTCCATTTTCCCCACATTTCCCTGCACCGTAACCCGCTGATGTTCTTGAAAACCCACACTTTCTGCATCCGCACGATTCATCAAAATGCAGTTGCGGTGCGGCATTCCCCGGTACTTGTCATCAATTTTGTAAACCACAGTATTATGCTGAGAATAGCTGCGTCCCGTCATCAAGGCCACAACAATACCCTGTCTTGATTCCGATACTCCAAACTCTTTCGCTTCCGGTAATTTCAGCTTAGGTAAAGGCGTGACAAACATCTGCGCTTTCCCCGACTCGGTAGGGAATTTAGGTTCTGTAAAAATGCGACCGCTGATGGTAAATTCCTCTTGTGTTTCATCAATTGTAGCTATTTTTTCATAGCCCGGAATAGTTTTAGCAATCAATTGGCGAACGTATTTTGTGTCTTGAAGTTGGCGCCAATCAACAGGAAAATCGCCGTGAATCCGGCTGGCTAATTCCGTCAAAAAATAAACTTCAGGAATCAAATCCGAATTCTGGAGATGAGTTTCGCCCTCATCATTTAAACGCACAAAGTTATTCCCAGATTCCACGGTTGTTTTGTGAGGGTTTTCAAAGCGATTCAGCACCGGAATCACAATTGTATTGTGCTTTGCCAATCCGTGAAAATGCCCTAAATTCGGTTTGGTTGCGAGGTAGATAACGGTTTCAACATTGCTTAAAGCCTGTTTGGCCTGATTTGAATCTGGATTTGCCCCATACAAGTTGCCGCCCAGACATATCAGCGTATCGACTTTGCCTGCCTCTGCTGCTTCAATGAGCGATCGAGTGTCGTAGCCTTTAACAGGACTGAGGGGACGATTCAATAACTTTTCTAAAGCTTGTTGAATTTCTTTTTTCAGCTTCACAGTGACGCCCATAGAGCCGAATCCTTGGACGTTTGAGTGTCCTCTCACGGGCATTAATCCCGCCCCTTCTTTGCCGACATTTCCTGTCATTAAGGCAGTATTGGCAATGCTGAAAACGTTATCTACACCGTTATCCTGTTGGGTAATTCCCATCGCCCAACCAAAAACTACTCGCTGGGACGCGCCAATAATTCGGGCTGCTGCCTCAATTTCGGCTTGGGAAACTCCGCAGGTTTTAGTAATAGTTTCCCAATCGGTTTCGCGGGCGTGCTGTACTACTGCTTCCCAGCTTTCTGTATGAGCTTGCAAATAGCTTTCGTTCAGCAAACCTTGTTCGATTAGCGATTTTTGAATTCCCACAAATAGCGCCGTATCGCTGCCCGGAATTGGTTGCAAGTATAGCGACGAAATATCGGAACCGGGGATGAGCGACTTGACGGGAAATGCGGGAGAACCAAACTTGACTAAGCCGATTTCCATCACCGGATTGATTACAATTATTTTACCGCCTTTGTCGCGAATTTTAATCAATTCGTTCATCAAGCGGGGATGGTTGTAGGAAGAATTGCTGCCCGCGAGCACGACGCAATCTGCTTCCTTCAAGTTTTCTAGACTCACTACCGAGGTGCGGGTGGCAAACATTTCGCTTAACCCGATTGTCGAGGGAGCGTGGCAGAGATCGGAACAATCTGCTAAGTTATTGGAACCCATCGCCCGCATCATCAATTGCAGCAGAAAAGCCGCTTCGTTGGAAGAGCGACCGGAACTGTAAGATGCCACTCGTTCGGGGGTTTTGCGAAAGGCAGCTTCGGCAATTTGATAAACTTCTTGCCAAGAAATGCGATCGTAATGAGATGAACCCGCCCGCAAAATCATCGGAAAACTCAGCCTTCCCAGCCTATCGGCTTCCATTGAAGTTAATTGCTGAAGTTGTGCAATACTCTGCTGTTCAAAAAATTGAGTTGAGATAGCCGGCTTAATTTCAGCGGAGATTGCTTCGACGCTTTTCATGCAGCGCTGAAGTTTTTCGCCATCTTCATTCGTAAAGCCTCCTTTCTGCCCGCCAGTGCCCCAAGAACAGGACAAACAAGCACTTTTGTGCAGCAAAGTTTTCCAAAGTTTCGGCCCTTCCGGGGACAATGTATGTTCTGCCCAATATTCAATTACGGGTAAACCGCCACCTATCTCTGGTGTTTCCTCGTTTGTCTCGTTGAATGGCGGGACTGGTTGGACATTTTGGGAGTTGACATCCATGCGGTTTACCTCGGGTTTTGATTGCTGGTTAATTCGGTGGGGAATTGCCAAAAAGGTTAAGCTTGTAAGTCTAATTTTAGCGCAATTTTACTGCCAACACAATTAGCCAGTAGATAGATTTGTTTAACCGATCGCTTGAGCAACTCGACAGGCAGACGCGATCGCCTCTTGACAAAAAAAATGTATTATAATAATTCATATACTCAAATATAAACACTACAAAATGCTAGAACTACATAAAAGTTATGTAATCGACGAAAATCAGCAGCCGATTGCTGTTCAAATCCCCCTTGAACAATTTGAGAAAATCGAGGAGATTTTGGAAAACTATGGTCTGGCTAAACTTATAGAAGAAACTGAAGGTGATGAGAGATTATCAAAAGAACAAGCACTAAAGTATTATAACTCAATCAAACAAAATAATGTGGCAAGTTGAATATACAAATCGGTTCCTCAAAGAACTAGCTGCTTTACCTGCTGAAATTAGAAGTAGGATAGAACCTATAGTTTTTCAATTCTTAGAATCCGACAATCCCTTTGCATTAGGATATCTGGAAAAAATGAAAGGTTATCCAGATAGGGATCGCGAATTAAATAACTTACAATTTTAATTGTTATTGTGGGATGGGCGTCCCGCCCGTCCTTTTTGGACGGGCGGGACGCCCATCCCACAAACTTGTGGAAGTTATTTAATTCTCATTCCTAAATATAAAATTCGTGTTGGTGACTACCGTATTGGACTCACAGTTGATGCACCGACAAAAACTTTAATTTGTCAGCGAGTAGCGCACCGCCGAGACATATACAGAATTTTTCCATAAAATTATGTTGATGAGAGTTAGCAAAATATAATTATGTAGAGTGTGCGGCCCGCAACTTACCGCTGTCAATTTCACCGCTTCCCCTTATTTAATGCCTGCTTCCCAAATCCAAGACAAAGCAGTCGATCGCCCTCAGCAACATTCGGGTCATTCTGCAAATAATCTCCCAACCATTCGCAACTCCGAGCAATGATATTATTCAGTTGCAAATTCTCCACAGGCCACAAAATTACACTTCTATCCCTGCTAGCAAAAGCCAGAGTTTTGCTGTCCGAACTAAAAGTAACGCTCAACACGCGATCGCTCGATTCCAAAGTCTTAGATAGAATAGCCTTTTTGCCGCCAAAATCCCACAGCTTAACAGTATTTCCCCCACTCGCCGCCGCAATAAATTTGCCGTCGGGACTAAAACTCACGCTTTCTACAGTATCGCTGTGGTCGAGTTTTTCAGTTAAATTCGCCACCTTTCCATCAAACTCCCACAAGTAAACTTTTTTGTCACCGCAAGCAGCAGCAATAGTCTTGCCGTCGGGACTAAAACTCACATTTTTAACCCTGTCCTCGTGGTCGAGAGTTTTCATAATTTTCGCCGACGAACCGTTAAATTGCCACAGGTAAACTCTCTTTTCTCCCGTAATTTCAAAAGCCTTTTTCTTCCCGCTTGCCTTGTCCTCAGCAGCGGTAGCAGTAGCAATAGTTTTGCCGTCGGGACTGAAGCTAACGCTAATTACTGGATTGCTGTGATCGAGTTTGGCCAACAAAGTTGCTTTAGAACCGTTCCAGCGCCAGAGGTACAATTTGCGATCGGCACTAGCGGCGGCAATTATCTTTCCGTCTGGACTAAAACTCACGCTTTTAACAATGCCACTGTGGCTGAGAGTATCTAACAGTTTGCCGTTTAAACTCCAGACTTTCACTGTTTTGTCATCGCTGGCCGAAGCAACAGTTTTATCATCAGGCGAAATGCTAACCCAGGTAACAGAATCCTTGTGACCTTCTAAGGTTTTGAATAAACTGCCGTCAGCCCGCCAAAGTCTCACGGTTTTGTCGCCGCTAGCAGAGGCAATTGTTTTGCTGTCAGCACTAAAACTGACTTTGTAAACCCAGTCTCCGTGTCCCGATAAAATCTTATTCAGCGGAGTGCTGTCCGGTTTCCAAATTTTTACTATTTTGTCCTTACTTGCGGAAGCAATAGTGCCGTCCCCGCTGAAACTTACGGCCCTCACGTCGTCTTGATGTCCTCGAAAAGTGTTGAGCAAAGTGCCGCTGCGACTCCAAATTTTTACCGTATCGTCTGCACTGCCGGTGACAATTTGTTTGCCGTCGCGACTGAAACTGGCGCTGACAACTTCATCGTTGTGTCCTTTGAGAGTTCTGATTTCCTCACCGTTTCGGTTCCAAATTTTGGCTGTGGTGTCGGCACTTGCTGAGACGAGTTCTCGACTGTTTGGACTGAACTTAATGCTGTAAACAATGTCAGAATGTTTGGTTAATGTTTTGGGATTAATTGTAAATTTCTGGGTTTTAGTTTCTCGGTTCCAAAGTTTGACAGTTTTGTCAACACTTGCTGAGGCAATTGTTTGGCCGTCGGGACTGAAACTGACGCCGAGTACCCAGTCTTTGTGTCCGGTTAAGGTTTGCAGCAATTTTTTGTTCGCAAGGTTCCAGATTTTGACGGTGTTGTCGTGACTGGCGGAAGCTAGGGTTTTGCCGTCGGGACTGAAACTGACGCTGGTGACGATATCGCCGTGGCCGGATAAAATGCCGTGAAGCGGAGCTATCCCGTAGGGAATGGCACTTTTGTCGTTATCTACTTGCCAAATTCTAATTGTGCGATCGGCACAACCAGTAGCGATCGTTTTCCCATCGGGACTAAAACTAACACTCGTCACGCTATCCGGGTGATTGAAAGTTTTTAATAACTTACCTTCTTTGCTCCACAATTTAACAGTTTTGTCAGCACTTGCCGAAGCCACTGAATTGCCGTCGGGACTGACACTCACATCCAAAACAAACTTGCTGTGCTGCTCGAAACGGTTGCGTTCTTGCACCCCGGAAACTGCTTGTCTGAGTCTTTCAGCAATTAGATTTTTAGTGTCCACAGGCAGCGCTGTACTTTTCAGAGAATCACGACCAATTTTGATACTATTTCTCAACACTCCTAATTGATTTTTTTCATTAGAAAGCACCAAAGCTTCCGACGCCGAATTTAGGGCATCAGTGCGACTTGTTTCTGCTTCTTGCCGTGCGCTTTCTGCTAATTTTGCTTGCTTGAATGCCATCCCCGAAACACCTGCAAGTACAAGCACTCCTAGAACCGCCGCCCGCAATTGCCATCTCCGAGATTGGTAAAGTTGAGCTTCCGCTTCGTGCTGTTTGTCTCTAGCTTGGCGCTGTTTGTCTCTAGCTTCCGACAGCAAAGCATCTCGCTCTCTGTCTTTGCGAATTTGCTCAATTTCATCTCGGTTAATTTGGTTTTGCTTTCGCAGTTCCTCAAATTCTGCCTTTTTATCTAATGCCTGCTGCTGGCGGATGAAGGTAACTAAATAGTCGTGAACGAGCTGGTAAAGCTCAGCAGGCAGTTCCGTCCACCGAAAAACTAAACCAGAGTTTACTAACAGTTCTAAGACTAAATCTAATTTGTCAGCTTCGGCAAATGTCGCTAAATTAGAAGCTAATTCGGCGCGGGTTTTTAGGGGACGTATTTCATCTTCATCTGTCAGCAAATACAAAACTCGGCGCGCCGCCACTTCATTTTCCGGCCCGCAATCTTTGATGACTTCTTCGAGAAACCTTTCGACTAATTTTTGTTGCGGATTGTTGCCTAGTTCCTGATATTGAGCTAAAGTTCTAATGTCCTCTTGTTGCAGTTGAGCGCCGACAAGTTGTAGTTCGATCGGGCGGACTTCTCCCAATTCTCCGGCTAAATCATTGACTAATTCTTCGATCAGCTCCGGTTCTAAGTAAAACTGCGCTCGCTCAGTTAAAGTGCGAATTACCGATCGCGCATCAAGCAGCGAAAAATTTCCCAAATAAAACAGAATGTTTTTGCTGAGAATGTCCTCCAAAATATCATTGTTAACGAATCCTGTCGGGTTTTTGGGTCGGGAAAATTCCAGCAAATAGTGCAGGTAATCTTCCCGCAAACACAGGACGACTTTTAAATATTTGATTTTCAAGCATTCCCGCAAAAAATCAAAAAATCTCTGCCTTTGGGCGGGTTCCTTCCACACGAAAAAGAATTCTTCAAATTGATCGAATATCAGAACAGTCACTAAATGTTCGGAATTTCTTTGCAGCTCCTTGATAATGTTTTCGTATTCGATCGCCTGTTGTTGTATAATTAATTCTACTGGCTGTGACTGCTCCCTTCTCTCCTCATTATTCCCAGCCAAGTCGTCGTTAAATCCCGAAATAATATTTTCCTTGACTGCGCCTGCTTCTACTGGAAAATCTACCGGAGCAGTTTCCGGTACTGCGTCGGAAATTTCCGGCTCGAATATTTCAGCTTTTCCAGCAGATAACTGTCTGGTCAATTCCCGCGGCCAGTTGTTGTAAACTTGCAGCACTACCGGCAAGACAGTCCGCCTTTCTATTTTTTTTTGTTTGAGAGCTGGTACTAATCCTCCCGTGACAATTGAACTTTTGCCAACTCCAGACTGACCGTAAATTACTGTCAGTTTGTCTGGGGTATTGTTCATCCTATATATCAAGCGGTTGAGGTCTTGTTCTCTGCCGGAAGCAGTAATTTCGTCAGCAATAGTAGCCGCGTCGGCAACAGTTTCGGCGACGGAATTAACCGCTTCTCTGTGCGGCTGCAACTTTCCTGCTCCAATAAAAGCTCGGAACCGATACGTGTGTTCCACCGCTCGATAATCTTGCTTAATTTGAAATGCTTCGAGATATTCTCCCCGCTGAAAATAGAGCGATCGCAGCATTTCTAAAACCCGCAAATACAGTTGCGGGTTGTAGCACGCTTCGGTTTCCGAGCGAGCAAGCTCTAAATGCGCGATCGCCTCCTGGATCTCGCCCAACTGACTCTGCGCCTCTGCTAAAATTAACAGATACAAGCCTAGATGCTGCGACTTTACAGGGGTTCCCTGTCCCGTCGCTTCTAAATTTGAGTTGAGAACGCCTAGAGCGATTAAAGCCCATTCTTTCGCCCCTTGCCAGTTCTTTTGCTCTAAGGCTACTCTAGCCAAAAAGCCGTAATCTTGAGCCAAATTAACTGCTGAATTTTCCATATTTTCATGTAACCTCCGAGCTTTGATAGCTAAATTCCAGAGTGCATCCCAATCTTCTAAATGCTGCAATACTTCGCCAAGTTGATTGATGAATATACCAACGGCATCCGGCCGCCCCGCTCGTTCTAAAACATCAATAGATTCCTGAAAATAATTCTTAGCTTCCGTCCAGTAAGGACGGTTGCCGCTGCGGTGTTTTTCTGCTTGGAAGCGGTAGCAAAGACCGATGTGGAATAGAATAATTCCCTCTAACACGGGTGCAGGGTGAACGGTAAATAACAAATCGCTAAATTCGGTCTTTTGCCCAATAAATGCTACTTGATGCTTCCAAAAACTGAGACTTTTTTGATAAAATTCAATAGCCGCAGGGATGCGGTGACAAGCATATTCGTGCCTACCGCGAATAAATTGCAAACTCGCTTCAATAGCTGGTTCTAACCTGATGTTGCAAGTTTGCAAGTCTTGGCTAGCCGACTCGAGTTCACTCAAAGAATTGGCTCCGAGAATGGCAGAATTAGTTAAACGCCAATTGCCACTTTCTAAAATGTTGGAAAAAATGCGATCGGCACTTTTGCCCAGGAAATCCACCAAGTCGTCGGGGCCAATTACAAATTCAACACTTGTCGTCCAAGTTTCGATATCTGTTACTAACCGAATCAGTTTTTTTAAGATTTTGTCTGTCACCCACAGCACCACCGGAAAGGGAAAATTATTCCGAAATTCTTCCCTCACGTAGTTGGTAGAAGTCAGCAGTCGATCGATCGCACTTACCGATTCCAAGCCCAACACCATTAAAGCTGCGGGATGGGTGCAGGAAAGTTTGGTTTCTATCGTCGTGTAAAGAGTTTTAACAGATGGCGGGAGGACAATTTCTCGAATCTCGATATCAGACTCCTCCCGCAATTGCCGTACAATTTTTTCTCGCATAGCGCTGTAATTGCACCGTACCAAAATCAGCGAAAATTGCCCCTGAGACATTCTCAGAGCGCGGGAGAGAGTTTGCAGCGAACTTTTGTTTTGCTGTGCTGCGGTGTCTTGCTGGCAGTGCGAATTAATCATAATTAATATTTGAAAAAGTTTCTCAGGATAGATGCTGTCAAATGCCGAAAAAAGGAAGTTCGGCAACGGATTTTTTAACGGATGTAACGGATGTAACGGATGGAAGTTCGGCAACGGATTTTTTAACGGATGTAACGGATGTAACGGATGGAAGTTCGGCAACGGATTTTTTAACGGATGTAACGGATGTAACGGATGGCAGGAATAGACCGCAGGGGGAAAGTGGAATTAAGAACGTCCTAACCTTTTTGGCGGTTGCTCTAACTAAGTTTACTTTTACCCGTTTTTACGTTAGCCAATCACAGCGGACAATCACATGATTAATTTTATTTCTGCCCTTTTGGGCGATTTCCCATCACTGGGAACTATCAATTAGTTAAGTTTATTTCAGCCTGCATACTTATTATGTTAGCCGATCGCAATTAAAGCATACCCAAAAAATACATACTCTGTTATTCGCATATTCCCAGCAAAATCAACCGAATTTTACTGAAATCTTGATAATTGCTTTAATTCTACCCAGCAAATGAGTCTTTGTTTGCGGGAGTCCCAGCCATCGCCCAAATCGCACAAATCCGATTCAGTTATTCGCATATCCCAGAAATCCGGCATTCCCGGGTTGACTGGCCCCTGGCCGCACTGAGATAAACTATCGGCGGCGGCTCATCAATTACAGCTTGAGGATTTTTTGTCATAAATTTACTAATCTCCATATCTAAAGTAGCTGCAAAATCAGGTTCATCCCAATCCTCGCTTTCTTCAATGCTGATTGTTGTTGGTGGCCCAATATCAAAATCTAGCTCATCGCCAAAATCCGAAACTTTCTTAATTGGATCTATTTTCTGATCGGTATCAGCGGCCAAAGCTTGAGTTGTATTGGCTATTAGTACGATCGGCAGTGCTACTATGGCACTTATTGTTTGTCGCGCCGTGATTTTCCTCATGGTATCCTCCTGATATAAACTAAACTTTGGTACTACTATACATTCAACATCTGCGGCTACTTTCCATCGCTGTCAGTCGATTTTAGATTTGAGATTTTAGATTGACTCCACAGATGAATCTGAGAGCTTGAACTAGGGTGTAAAATTTTAGCCTGGGGGCCCAGAAACGGTTTTTTTTTACGAAATACTTTGTTACACACCGTAAATTAGGTAAAAAACCCGGTTTCTTTGTAGGAGTGCGTCCAGAACTGTAATTAATAGTGGCTTGTTTTTCCACAGGATATAACCTTATCTGTGACTTTTCGTGGCAAGTTTGCTTAACGGAGCATATCCGGTCAAGTGTTTGCTTTTCTATTTACTACGTGAAAACTCTTAAACAGTCAGGTTTTCCCGCTAAGTAATTCCCCGGTGTTTGCGAGTGTTTATCTCAGACTCAAAGCAAAGTGGGTGAGAAGTTCGATCGCACACCAGTTTTCGCACACCAGTTTTCGCACTCCCGCGCTGCCACCAGCAAGCTGATGTGACATACCACAGCCGCCGGATACCTGTCAATACTTATCAGGAAATTGGGTTTAAAACCCGTCCTTCTAGGGCGGCTTTAATTTCTTAAATCCCTTCCTAAAAATCAGGAATTGCTGGTATTTGTAGTATACTAAAATAGTCAAGGTTAAACTCCTTTACCATCGTGAAACAGTTAAGACACACTTTTAGGTATAAACCGGGGGACGCAGAGCGGCGAAAACTCTTAAAACAGCTAAAGGATCAACGCATCCTTAAACCAGTAACAACAAACAATTTCTTGATTTGTTAAGTAGGGTAGGGCATACCCAAACTCTAGGCTTGTATCCTAGTACGCTTTTGGAGATAGACCCTCTGGGGTAACAGTGAATTAGACTCGTCAATTTGTACTATTGTACGGTTGAAAGGTTTAAGGACTGCCGCAAGGACATGGTGCTTAAAGGTCAGTCGATGAATTAAGAATCCCCACGCCTTTAGGCTGGGGAGTGTCAAATCTTAACATTTCTAATTTTTTGCATAATTCTCGTTACCAGGAAGAGCCTGGTAACGCAGCTCGGCAAGCCACAGCCTCCAGCCAAGTCGAGAGGACTCCTATTTCGTCAAGCCGTGTTCGAGGGCGAAGCGAACCAACTCAGTACGGCTGTTAGTACCCGTCTTGCTAAACAAACGGCTGACGTACTTTTCCACATTACGCACGCTAGTTTCCAAGCGGCGGGCAATTTCCTTATTCATCAAACCTTGAGCAACCAAATCCAAAACACTTTGTTCTCGCGGAGTCAAATCAATTTTAATCGGCGAAGGACTTTGGGCGATCGAACTCCGGCCGCTCAGCAAAGACTCAATTCTCGCCATTTGGCTTGTCAAAGCAGCAATATCTGGACTTTCAGGATTTTCGCTTGTCTCCTTAGCAGCCGCGCGGCGGGCTAGCAAATTGGTTACTATTGCTACTAATTCGTCGGGATCGAAGGGCTTAGAAAGATAAGCATCGCAGCCGGCTTGATAGCCTTGAATGCGATCGCTCGTCATTCCCTTAGCCGTCAAAAATACCACCGGCAAAGCCTTATAGCGAGGATCTGCCCGCACTTGCTTGAGAAACTGATAACCGTCCACCTGCGGCATCATAATGTCTGAAATCACCAAATCGGGATTGTACTGCTGCAAGAGTTCCCACCCATCGCGAGCATTACTGGCAACCTCAACCGCAAAATCGCTATCTTCCAAATAAGCTTGTACTGCTTCCCGCAAGCCCGGTTCATCGTCTACCAATAATAATCGTGCTGACATCTCTGTTACCTTCTTAATAGTGTAAATATTGTAGTAAATATTGTAGGTTGGGTTGAGGAACGAACCCTACGCTTCGCTCCGCCCAAATCTTCATTTTAAATAAGGTGTTGGGTTTCGCCATCGCTCAACCCAACCTACAGAATAAAAACTTTAGCTCAAAACTCAAAACTATTGTCTTTTTTTCCCCTTAAACTTTTGAACGATCGGTCAAAATTTCATAGCCAGTTTCTGTCACCAACACAGTATGCTCAAACTGAGCAGACATAGCATTGTCAACGGTTACAGCAGTCCACTTGTCAGAAAGCGTCCGAGTGTACTTAGAACCGGCATTCAGAATCGGTTCGATCGCCAATGTCATGCCCGCTCGCAATTTCACGTTCGGCATTTCCCGCGTGCGGAAATTGAAAACCGACGGTTCCTCGTGCAAATTTCGCCCGACACCGTGGCCGGTAAACTCCTCCACGATGTTAAAACCGTTGCTTTTGACATGATCTTCGATCGCACCCGCCAGATCGAGCAAATAGGCTCCCGCCTTCACTTGTTCGATGCCTTTGTAGAGAGCTTCTTCTGCGACTCGGATTAATTTTGCCGATTCGGGAGTCACTTCCACAACTGCGATCGTAATGCAAGAATCGCCGTGAAAACCTTGATAATATGCCCCCGTATCTACCTTGAGAACATCTCCTGCCCGAATTACCTTTTTGGGACTGGGGATGCCGTGAACAACTTCGTTATTAATGCTAGAGCAAATCGATCCAGGGAAACCGTGATAGCCTTTAAAACTCGGAGTTGCCCCCATTTCGCGGATACGTTTTTCGGCATAAGCATCCAAATCAGCAGTAGTCATTCCCGGTTTCACCATTTGGGAAATTTCTTTGAGTACCGTTGCAACGATTTTCGCTGCTTGCCGCATAATTTCGATTTCGCGTTCCGACTTAATTTCAATGCCTCGACGCTGTTTTTTGACTTGGGGTGCTTGAGTTGGGCTAGAAAGCAGACTGCTAAAAATATTCATGTACTGATTGGCGAGTAATTTTGTAGTTTGACGGCAGGTTGAAGCAAAAAAACGGCAAATATCCAGTTTTTTGTGGAAAAACGGGTGTCTTGTTCCGAACTGTCGATCGCTTGTCCTTTAAGCTAGCTTAATATTTTTCTCACTAATCAGCACGGGATTGGGGGTCAACAAAGCGGTTTTAACCGCCGATTCCCTTGGAAATCACCGAATAGCACTATTGTCAATCAGCCTTCACGGACGGGCTCTCCTGCCCAACCCATACTCCCCACAATAAAATCTAATCTTTGTGGAACAGGCATCTTGCCTGTTCTTGAGCATCGTGCAAGATGTGAGTTGGATCGGGATTTCCGAGCATTCCTGTGAGGTTAGCAATTGCGGCAATTAACTTACTTATGTCAACTGGTTTAGATAAGTGCATCTGGAAACCCGCTTCCAGCGCTTGCTTGCGCTCTTCCTCTCTCGCGTAGGCCGTCAGGGCGATCGCAGGCATCTTTCCACCCCTGAGCACTTCCATTTCTCTCACCCGCGCCATCAACTCATAGCCGTCTGCTTGCGGCATTCCAATGTCGCTCAGCAGCAGATCCGGCCAATAACTCTCCAGTGCAGCTAGAGCCTCTGCCACCGATGCCGCCGATCGCACCATAGCTCCTTCGTCCTCGAGTAAAGCAATCAAAAACTCCCGCGTGTCATCGTCATCATCCACCACCAGCAATTGCAAATTAGCCAGAGTGGGGAGGGTCTGGGCCTGGTCATTGAGGCGTGACCAATCATCGTCATCCGCGAGGGCGTTCCTCTGTGCAAGAGGTAGAGCCACCGTAAATTTCGCACCCTCGCCCGGATTATTCTCTGCATGCACCTTACCGCCGTGCTGTTCCACCAAGTGACGGACGATCGCCAATCCCAGTCCCAAACCCCCGTAAGACCTAGTTGTGCTGCTATCAGCTTGGCGGAAGCGATCGAAAACATAAGGCAAAAAATCAGGCTCAATACCAATGCCGCTATCAATTATCTGAATTTGAGCCTCATCGCCCACTGACTCTAACCGCACCTGTACTTTACCATCTTGCGGACTAAACTTAATCGCATTTGACAGCAAATTCCACACAATTTGCTGCAAGCGATCGAAATCGCCGATAACTTCACCTACATTTGGACTGCACGTTAATTCTATGACTATTGATTTTTCCTCAGTCAGCGGCTGCAAAGAATCTATTGCCAGCTTGACCGCAGATTCCAACCGAATTGGAAGCATATTTAAATTTAGTTTCCCCCGCAGAATCCGCGAAACATCTAAAATATCTTCGATGAGTTGAGCTTGAGATTTAGCATTGCGCTCAATTGTTTCTAGAGCTTTATCAATAGTTTCTTCGTCAAATTTTTTCACCCGAAGCAGCCTGGACCAGCCGAGAATTGCATTTAAAGGAGTACGGAGTTCGTGAGAGAGAATAGCGAGAAATTCATCCTTCATCTGGTTAGCTCTTTCCGCTTCCTGCCGCGCCACTTGTTCGCGGATTAGTCGGCCGCGTTCTTCCTCTGCTTGCTTGCGGTCTGTGACATCTCTAACCGTGCCCACGTGACCGATCAGTTTTCCCAAATCCGAAAACATTGGTGACGACTGCACGTGAATCCAACGCACAGTTTCGCTACCAGCTAATCGAAACTCGTTAGAATATTCCTGGCTTTCTTTAATCCAAGCTAACCAATCTGCTACTACGCGATCGCGATCTTCTGGATGAACTTCCCGCTGCCAAACCTCTACCAAACTTTCCTCCAAAGTTAACCCGCAAATCGCTTGACAACGCGGGTTGATGTAAGTACAGCGGCCTTCAACGTCAGCTAAGTAAATTCCCAGCGGCGAACAAGCACACAAAGTGCGAAACCGCTCTTCACTTTTACTTAGTTCACTATTAACCGCAGCTAACTGTGTTGCTTGCTGTTTCACCTCGACTGTTTTTTGGAACAATTCCACAAATACCTGCACCTTCGAGGTCAATATTTCCGGTTCCAAGGGTTTGAACAGGTAATCCACCGCACCCAGAGAATAACCTTTAAACACGTGGGTGTCATTACTGCTGAATGCTGTGATAAAAATAATCGGAGTCGCTCGCGATCGATCTCTAGAGCGAATCAATGTTGCTGTCTCAAATCCATCCATTCCCGGCATCTGCACATCAAGCAAAATTACCGCAAAATCTTCATTAAGCAGACATCTCAGAGCCTCCGCGCCCGAATTAGCTTGTACTAAATGATAAGAGGGGCTGTTGAGGATAGCTTCTAGAGCTACCAAATTTTCTGGGCGATCGTCAACTAAAAGGACATTTACTCGCTGGGGGGGCTGCACATTCATAATTTTTTTAATCTTTAATTCTTAGCAAATTGACTAAACAGGGAGCGATTTTAGAGAGGGGTAAAATCCAGTCTACTTCAACATTTGCGATCGCCGACGCTGGCATGGTCGCGCATAGGGCCGAAGCCGGTTCCTCCACAAATGTCAATCCTCCCTCAGCTTTAATTTTTGCCAGCCCTTTACTGCCATCAGAATTAGCTCCCGTTAAAATTATCCCGATCGCTTTCTCCCCAAAGGCATCCGCAGCAGACTCAAACAGCACATCGATGGAGGGTCGCGCGTAGGAGACAGGCCCCTCAGTTGATAGTGCAAATGTAGGAGATCCGCGATTCGGGATTGGGGATGTTGAATTATGGGTTGACTCCACTGCCACGCCCCCCGGTTCTGTAAAGTCGTTTTCATACAGGCTAAACTCCTCCTCAGAGGGCGATTCTATTAGCAAGTGATAGTCAGGAGGAGCCAAGTAAACCCGTCCCGGTGCGATCGGCTCTTTGTCTTGGGCCTCTGTGATTTGGAGAGAGCTTTGCTTTTGTAAAAAATAAGTAAGCCTATTCTGAGAACTCTTATGGCGGTGTTGGACAATAACTACAGGCAAAGGAAAGGTTTGTGGCAAATCTGCCAGCAGCACAGTCAGAGCCTCTAGCCCTCCCAAAGACGTGCCAACAACCACTATTTCAAAATTTTTTTTATTTAACTCGTCGGTAGATTTTATCACTACTTTCAATTGGTTCATAGTATTTTTCATAAGGTGTAAAAGTCAGAGACTCCTGATGTCCTAGCCCTAAAACCCCAAACATTCCCAGGCTCTCATAAAAAAGCTTGTGTACCCGCTCTTGGAGGTGTGAATTGAAATAAATCATCACATTACGGCATAAAATAACATTGAATTCATTAAAAGAATTATCCGTTGCTAGGTTGTGGTGAGCAAAGACAATATTATCTTTAAGTGAAGACCTAAAAATCGCATTTTCATAGGCAGCAGTGTAATACTCAGAAAACGCTTTCTTGCCCCCCGCTTGGTGGTAGAGTTGCGTATATTCTTGCATTTGTTTCAGCGGAAATATCCCAGTTTTGGCTGTTTTCAAAACTAATTCATTCATGTCGGTAGCGTAAATCCGACAACGGTCATAAAGTCCTTCTTCTTGCAGCAAGATTGCCATAGAATAGACTTCTTCTCCCGTTGAACATCCAGCGTGCCAAATCCGAATAAAAGGATAAGTACGCAGCAGCGGCACCACTTTATTTCTGAAACTAATGTAAAAGCTGGGATCGCGAAACATCGCCGTTACATTGACAGAAATGTCCAGCAGTAAACGGTCTAGGTAAGCAGGATTGTGAAGTACCTTTTCCTGAAGTGCAGAGACAGTAGTGAGCCGTTCCGAGCGAATAGTGTTCCAGATACGGCGCTTGAGAGAGGCAAGAGCATAATTGCGAAAATCAAATCCGTAATAGCGAAACATTCCCTCTAGTAAGAGTTGAATTTCGATTGTTTCAAGTTCATGGCTTTCGGACATTTGTAATTGGTAATTGGTTATTGGGCATTGTTGACTGTTGACTGTTCACTGCTGACTGTTGACTGTTGACAACTGCCAACAGTCAACTGCCAACTGACAACTGACTTCATTATCGATAAAGCCAGACACGCAGCAGCGAGAGCAACTGTTCCGTATCAACAGGTTTGGTAATATAGTCAGACGCACCCGCTTCGATACATTTTTCCCGATCGCCCTTCATAGCTTTCGCAGTAAGAGCAATCATTGGCAAGGAAGCAAATTGAGGCATTTTACGAATGGCTTGCATTGTTTCGTAACCGTCCATCTCTGGCATCATCACGTCCATCAACACAATATTTATGTCAGGCGTATTTTGCAATTTAGCAATGCCCTCTCTGCCATTCTCAGCATACTCAATTTTCATTTTATGGCGCTCCAGCATACTCGTGAGGGCGAAAATATTCCGCATATCGTCGTCAACAATCAAGACTGTTTTGCCCGCGAGCGTCGAATCGGTTTGATACAATTGCTCTAGCATTTGGCGCTTCGGTTCCGGCAAATTTGCTTGGACTCGGTGCAAAAACAAAGCTGTTTCATCTAACAAACGTTCTGGCGATCGCACATCTTTAACAATGATTGTTTCCGCCATGCGCTTGAGTTGAGTTTCTTCGGCTTTCGTCAAGTCTTTGCCCGTATAAATAATAATCGGCAGACTTTTTAAAATTGCATCTTGCTTGATTTGCTCGATCAGTTCAAAACCAGTCATATCTGGCAGTCCCAAATCGAGTACAACGCAGTCAAAATGCCCCGATCTTAAAGTTGCTAGCGCCTCTGCACCACTCCCCACAGCCGTTGTACAAACATCGTGATTGCCGATTAAATCCACAATGCTCAGACGCTGCGTTTCGTCGTCTTCCACGACTAGCAGATTCTTGACTCGCCGATCGACAAAACCCTTAATATCAGCCAAAGCTTTGCTCAAAGCTTCGCTGCTAACAGGTTTTTGCAAATAGGCGATCGCCCCTAACTGCAAACTGCGCTGCCGCCCTTCTTCAACTGATACAATGTGAACCGGAATGTGGCGCGTACTTGGGTCGTGCTTCAAGCGATCGAGCACTGTCCAGCCATCCATCACAGGCAAATTTAAATCCAGCATAATCGCAGTTGGCTTGAACTCTCGCGCCATCGCCAAACCGATATCGCTCCGCAAAGCCACCAAACCTTTAAAACCCTGTTCCTGCGCCATATCCAACAGAATTCGAGCGAAGTTTACATCATCCTCGACAATCAACAGCACGCGATCGCCACTCTCAATATTTTCTCGGTCATCAGCGATAATCGGTGATGGATAAGGGGCGATCGGCAAGTGGAAATTCGGCGAAGGAACTGCGGAAGAAATAGCAGCCGGCAATTGAGCCGTTTGCTTGCCCATTCCCGATGGCTTATCATTCATTATTCGCGATTCTTGGTAAGTTTGGGGCAGATAAAGCGTGAACTTACTACCCTCACCAGGGCGACTTGTCAATTTAATTTCTCCGCCTAACAGATTAGCGATTTCTCTACTAATTGACAAACCCAAACCCGTGCCCCCGTATTTGCGGCTAGTGCTACCATCAGCTTGTTGGAAAGCCTCAAAAATAACCCTGTGTTTTTCAGGAGAAATCCCAATCCCCGTATCGCTAACCGAGAAAGCCAAAACAGTAGGGGAACTCGTTAAACTTTCTATTTCTAAATTCCACCCTGCCCGCGCTACTTCGACACGCAATTTCACCTCGCCCCGTTCTGTAAACTTAAACGCATTAGAGAGAAGATTCTTCAAAACTTGTTGCAGCCGTTTAGCATCAGTATAGAGACCTTTTGGCAACCCACCCTCAAGCTCTAATTGAAAACTCAACTTCTTATCCTGGGCGATTTGGCGGAAAGTCCGATCCAAATGATCTCGCAAGTCCGCAAACAACACTTGCTCAATTTCCACTGACATCGTGCCTGATTCAATCTTAGCGAGATCCAAGATGTCATTAATCAGCCCCAGCAAATCTGTGCCCGCCGAGTAAATTGTGCGCGTGTATTCAACTTGCTTCAGAGTCAAATTGCCTTCAGTATTGTCAGAAAGCAATCGAGCGAGAATCAACAGCGAATTCAGCGGAGTTCGCAACTCGTGAGACATATTTGCCAGAAACTCCGACTTATACTTAGAAGTTAGAGCCAACTGTTCCGCTCTTTCTTCCAACAACCCCCTCGCCTGTTCGATATCTCGGTTTTTCCGCTCAACTTCCTTATTTTGCAGCGCTAGCAATTCAGCTTGTTCTTCTAATTCTTCATTCGTCTGCTGCAACTCTTCCTGCTGACTCTTCAACAGTTCCTCAGATGCGCGGAGCGACTGCGCTTGTTGTTCTAGGCGCTTGTTAGTTTCCGTTAGTTCCTTTTGCTGAGTTTGCAACTCTTCTGCCAAAGATTGCGACTGTTTTAGCAACTCTTCCGTCCGCATACTCGCCGCAATTGTATTTAAAACAATGGCAATACTTTCTGTAAGTTGGTCGAGAAATGTCAAGTGTATTTCGCTGAATCGGCGGAACGAAGCTAACTCGATTACTGCAGTCACTTGTCCCTCAAATAGTACGGGTAAAACCACGACATTCAACGGCGTAGATTCTCCCAGTCCCGATCCAATTTTAACGTAGTTTTCCGGCACTTCAGTCAACAGGATGCGTTCCTTTTCCAGGGCGCACTGTCCTACCAAACCTTCGCCTAAATGGAATCGGTTTCCTAACTGTTTGCGTTCGCGGTATGCGTAGGTACTTAACAGTTTGAGAAACGGATCGTGCTCCACAGCTTCCATCATAAAGAATACGCCATGCTGAGCAGAAACCAGCGGCGTCAATTCTGAGAGAATTAGTTTAGAAACAGTTTCTAAATCCCGCTGACCTTGTAGCATTCGAGTGAACTTAGCGAGGTTGGTTTTCAGCCAATCTTGCTCAGTATTCTTCTGCGTCGTCTCCCGCAGATTGGCGATCATCTGGTTAATGTTGTCCTTAACAATGGCAACTTCTCCTTCAGTGGCGACGGAAATTGACCTCGTTAAATCGCCTCTGGTAACAGCAATTGCCACTTCGGCGATCGCCCGCAGTTGAGTAGTCAAATTCGCCGCCAATTCATTCACATTATCCGTCAAATCTCGCCACGTCCCCGCCGCACCCGGAACCTTGGCCTGGCCGCCCAATTTCCCTTCAATTCCCACTTCCCGCGCCACTGTAGTAACTTGATCGGCAAACGTCGCTAGCGTATCAATCATCTCGTTAATCGTATCTGCCAGAGTCGCAATTTCTCCCTTAGCTTCCAGCATTAATTTGCGCTTCAAATCGCCATTCGCCACCGCCGTCACAACCTTAGCAATACCCCGCACTTGCGCTGTCAAATTACCCGCCATCGAGTTTACATTGTCAGTTAAATCCTTCCAAGTTCCCGCAACTCCTTTCACCTCAGCTTGACCGCCCAATTTACCCTCAGTTCCCACCTCCCGCGCCACCCGCGTTACCTCAGAAGCGAAGGAATTAAGCTGATCCACCATCACGTTAATAGTGTCTTTCAGTTCAAGAATTTCGCCTTTGACATCAACGGTAATTTTCTTAGACAAATCGCCATTTGCCACCGCTTTCGTCACTTCCGCAATATTCCGCACCTGTGCCGTCAAATTCCCCGCCATCAAGTTAACATTATCAGTTAAATCTTTCCAAGTTCCCCCTACACCCCGCACGTAAGCTTGCACGCCTAATTTACCTTCCGTTCCTACTTCCCTAGCAACTCTGGTTACTTCCGATGCGAAGGAACTCAACTGATCCACCATGATGTTAATCGTGTTTTTCAGTTCGAGAATTTCCCCTTTCACATCTACTGTAATTTTCTTAGACAAGTCGCCATTGGCCACAGCCGTTGTCACTTCCGCAATGTTACGGACTTGGGCTGTTAAATTACCCGCCATCGAGTTAACTGAATCCGTTAAATCTTTCCAGGTTCCTGCAACTCCTTTAACTTCAGCTTGCACGCCTAATTTCCCTTCGGTTCCCACTTCCCTAGCAACCCTGGTTACTTCAGATGCGAAGGAATTTAATTGATCCACCATCGTGTTGACGGTGTTTTTGAGTTCGAGAATTTCACCTTTAACATCGACGGTAATTTTCTTCGACAAGTCGCCATTTGCCACAGCCGTTGTAACAGCAGCAATATTCCTTACTTGTTCGGTCAAACTACCCGCCATAAAATTAACTGAATCCGTTAAATCCTTCCAAGTTCCTGCTACGCCTCGGACATCTGCTTGACCGCCGAGTTTACCTTCCGAACCCACTTCCCTAGCAACCCTGGTTACTTCAGATGCGAAGGAATTAAGCTGATCCACCATCACGTTAATGGTGTTTTTCAGTTCTAAAATTTCGCCTTTAACCTGTACCGTAATTTTTTTAGATAAGTCACCGTTAGCAACAGCCGTCGTCACCTCAGCAATGTTGCGGACTTGTGCTGTTAAATTGCCGGCCATTGAGTTAACTGAATCCGTTAAATCTTTCCAAGTTCCTGCTACTTCTTGCACTTCAGCTTGTACGCCTAATTTCCCTTCCGTTCCCACTTCCCTAGCCACCCTGGTCACTTCAGATGCGAAGGAATTTAACTGGTCAACCATCGTGTTGACGGTGTTTTTGAGTTCGAGAATTTCCCCTTTTACATCTACGGTAATTTTCTTAGATAAATCGCCCTTTGCCACAGCGGTTGTTACTTCAGCGATGTTCCGCACTTGTGCTGTTAAACTGCCTGCCATGAAGTTAACGCTATCCGTTAAATCCTTCCAAGTTCCGGCAACTCCTTTAACTTCTGCTTGACCGCCGAGTTTGCCTTCGGAACCTACTTCTCTCGCCACCCGCGTTACTTCAGATGCGAAGGAATTTAACTGATCCACCATGATGTTAATAGTGTTTTTTAACTCCAGAATTTCACCTTTAACATCTACTGTAATTTTTTTAGATAAGTCACCATTGGCCACCGCCGTCGTCACTTCCGCAATGTTCCGTACTTGTGCCGTAAGATTGCCGGCCATTGAGTTAACTGAATCCGTTAAATCTTTCCAGGTTCCTGCAACTCCCCGCACTTCAGCTTGCACGCCTAATTTCCCTTCTGTTCCTACTTCCCTAGCAACTCTGGTTACTTCCGAGGCGAAGGAACTCAACTGATCCACCATGATGTTAATCGTGTTTTTCAGTTCGAGAATTTCCCCTTTAACATCTACTGTAATTTTTTTGGATAAATCGCCATTTGCCACAGCGGTTGTCACGTCAGCAATGTTGCGGACTTGGGCTGTTAAATTCCCGGCCATCGAGTTAACTGAATCCGTTAAATCTTTCCAGGTTCCGGCAACTCCTTTAACTTCAGCTTGCACGCCTAATTTCCCTTCGGTTCCTACTTCCCTAGCTACCCGCGTTACTTCCGACGCAAAGGAGCTCAACTGGTCTACCATTGTGTTAACAATTTGCGCTGTTTGGAGGAATTCTCCTTTGAGGGGTCTGTCTTCTATTTCTAGGGCGATGGTTTGCGATAAATCTCCTTTTGCAACGGCCCGAATTACTCTGGCGGTTTCAGAGGTTGGTTGCACTAAATCTGTAATTAGGGTATTGACAGAGTTTACGCTAGCTGCCCATGACCCCTCGGCGCTGCCGATGGTGGCCCGCTGGGCGATTTTGCCTTCTTTACCGACAACTGTGCCGATGCGATCGAGTTCGGCCGCCATTCTCTCATTGAGTTCGATAATGTCGTTAAGTTCGTCAGCAATTTTCCCCGCTAGACCGGTCTGGTCTATGGGCATCCGAACTGAAAAGTCCCCTTTTTTGACAGCTACTAAGGTTCTGAGTAACTGTTTGGCATAACCATTATTGGAATTGGGGCTTGTTATCTGTGCAGTTGTCATGACCGTTACCTTTGGGGAGTTTGAAGGGGAAGGGGGGAATATTTTTGAGATTATTGATATTATCCAACTAAAGCAGTGTCTGATTGCTTCTATCGAAAGATGGATGACAAATTGCTGTTTATCAGCTATTTTATTATTGGTTATTTTACACTGGTTAGCAGGCTCTTCTTGGTAACGAGTTAATTGTCGGGTGTCAGGAACAGGCCCGAAAGCCTGTTCCACCCTGTTCCACAAAGAGTGCATTTTATTGTAGGGCGGGCAGGATGTCCGCCCTACAGATTACCAACTGCGATTATTTCCAATTTTGCCACGAACTATTGAAAATAGAAGTACCCGGAAAGGCGATCGGATTAGCATTTTGTTGCAACCGCAACTGCAACACTTCCAAGTTTGGCTCGCGGGACGGCAATTCGTCCACTAATTCATAAGGTAGAATCCCCTTTTCTAGGGAAAAAGCAGCCGTAACTCCCGCCGCCACACCTGCAGACCATTCAAAAGAATGCACTCGATAAGCAGCGGCCGCTGTGTGGCTAACAGCAATACTTTTACCCGCCACTAACATATTGTCAATTTTCTGAGGAATCATTGCCCGCAGCGGAATTTGGAAGGGATAAGCTTGCCCTTGACCTTTGCGAGTGCCTTCCCGTTCGGTATTTCCCGGTGCTTCCGGGGGACTGTTAGTCATGCAGGGGTGAAAGTCGATCGCATAATGACCGATACCCACAGAATCAGGATAAATCGTAGCGCGCGATCGCGATTTTGTATCCTCAACAGATTGACTTCCCACAGCCAAAGCCGGCGCATTCAAACCACCCACAGCTAACAACAACTTCCGATACTCTTCCTCCGACAAATTCTGGCGGTAAAAATCAGCCGTAAAGTCAGTGCGAGACATATCAACTTCCCACACTGTAAAACCTTGAGGCTGATTGAAACTCGGTCGCCCAATAATGCGCCGGCCTTCCCGCATATAAGGATATTTAGAAAGTCCGTGTACCGTCCCCATCGGCGAATTCAAACCGCTCAAAAAACGATTGTTTGGATAAGGCTTTTTCACTCCATCTCCTAGCTGCGAGTCAGTAGTTCCTGTTACCAGCCAGTAGAAAAATCCTTTGGCATTTTCCTCTCCTCTTCGCAAAGTTTCCGTTCGCAAACCGCCCATCCATCCCCCCGGTTGCAGTTGACCGGACTCTTGCAACTGCTCGCGAGTGTAAATTAAATTATCTTGAGAATTGCCGGGACGATAGTCATTGCCCCAAGTCCAGTTTTGCATCGAAATATCCCCCGGATAAATCGGGAATTGCTTCGGGTCTGAAGGTCGCTTTTGATCCGGTCTCATGCTCCTGATTTGGCGGTAGCTGAAAACTAAAGGAAAGCTCGCCAATCTCTGCAATTCGTAGCTGTAGTAAGGAGCGTATTGTTGATAAAAAGACGGCACTTGATGCTGCTGCGGTTCCTTCGTTGCCTCCATCGCAAAGGTGTAGGTAAAACCTTGAGTGCAGTAAGCGTCGCCGGTGGGGCTGGCTGAGGAAGGTTCGAGAGGGGAACGCGGGTCAATTCCGAGGCGGTAGGGAACATCCGCAAGTCCGATCAATTCACCTGTTTCGGTGGCATCTACAACGTACCAATCAGCAGGTCTAGGTTTTGAATTTGACTGGTTAGGAGGTTTAGGAATAAACCGAAGAATAGTTTTGTTAAATCGCGGAGAATTTTCGTAGCGATAGGCATCTTCGATAGTCTGAGAAAGAGTTTCGGTGTTGATTGGCGGGGTGTTGGCGGCGGGTTTGTGTTGAATGGCGATCGCACTTTTAATTTGTTGACCCCCAACCGCATTCCCCGCCACAGCAGGAGTAATTGCTAGTTCTTTAATAACTGTATTGGGAAACCATTTCAGCGTGCCTTTGCCTTTTCTAGCGGCATCCTGCAAGATGTTAAATAAAATTTTGTGACCGTCGTAGGGCATGAAACACGAATAGCTAACCCAACAGCCTCCGGGATTTAGCCGGCCGTAATGTTCCTCGATCCGCCGCCGCAATTCTAGGTAGCCACGGGGGTAAAATAAGAGCGATCGCTGAGTATCTCTTTCATCGAGTGCGGAAGTTCCCTGGGAGGAAATTTGACCGCCTACCCAGTCAGTAATTTCAGTGAGGCAAACTGTGCGCCCGGCCAGCAAACCTTCGTAAGCGGTAGCAGCGCCTGCGAGCCCGCCGCCTGCTACTAGAATGTCGCAAGTTTCTGCATTGTCTGGATTACGCGGAGGTGCGGCAAATACTGGCGAAATGTTCCCAATCGCGGAAATTATGCCGAGGGTGAGGCTAAGGATCGATCGACCTTTGAGCAAAAATAGATACTGTCGAAGTTTCATCGGAGATTGTGGAATTAATTTTGACATAGCGCGAAAAACACTCATCCCATCTAAATGTTTATTTTGCAGTATACTGGTATTTCGCGGTGTTGTCAGGGAAAACTTTTTTAGAGAAGAGGCATTAATACCAGCAACAACTATTGAACAGCCGGATGAACATTATGCTCAAAATAGTCAAATTTTTTAGGTCATTTATTCCTTTTGAGAGTTTAACAATTACCACCAGTTTGACTTATTCGGAAGTTTTACGCAGGTTGGACGAAGTTGTTACTCCTCCCAAAGTTTTTAGAATAATTATACCCTTTGGCCCGCCACCTGCGAAACCCTATGAAGGAACGATTTATGGCAAAACATTCAAAATTAATCGCATCATCATCGGGAGACATTTATTGTTCCCAATTATACAAGGAGATATACATACTCAACAGTTCGGTTGTTCCATCAAAATTAGGATGAGTTTACATAAAACTGTTATAGGATTTCTGATTCTTTGGCTGTGGACAACTGGCAGTATCGGAATGTTTGCTTTATTTGCTTGGTTAGTAGAACCATCCGTGGGAGCCATATTTTTACCAATCTTAGGAATGTTTACTTTTGGCTGGCTTTTGTGCTTGATTCCCTTTAAGATAGAAGCAAAAGCAGCTACCAAATTTTTAGCGATTCTCTTAACCTAAAGTAATTTATTACGACAATATTTTAGCTGTATTATTAAAAACAATCGGGCTTCATCTGGGGAGCATCTCAGTTTTGTAAAAAGCATTTTTTTTATTGTAGTGCGAGCGTCCCCGCTCGCGTATTGTACAATA
>NZ_JAUBTI010000025.1:0-82218 GCF_036702415.1 Microcoleus sp. D3_18a_C4
AGCGAGTAGACAAAGCCTTTGAGCGGTTTATAGTAGGGGATAGTAAAGGCGGGCGATCTGGTAGACCCCGATTTAAGACGGAAGCGGATTACCGAACGATGACTTTTTCTACGGCTAACAGCGATTGGATTAAGCTGGTTCGCAAGAATTGGCTTTACATTCGACTGCCGAGGTTAGGAACCGTAAAAGTTCGGATGCACCGCAGGGTCCCCGACGGATTTACCGTCAAACAAATTAGTGTAACTAGAAAGGCTGACGGTTGGTTCGTTCAGATAATGCTTGAAGACGTTTCGGTGCCACAGTTTATTCCCGACAAAGTTACCCCAAGCTGGGACAACTCAATCGGGCTGGATGCGGTGCTGCACGAAGATGTCTACCTGGCAACATCGTCGGGTGAAAAGTTACCTTCTTTGAAACCGCTTCGCAAAAACCCAGCTAAATTAGACCGTATTTCAAGGAATCGGAATAAGCGGAAGCGTGGCTCTAGAGCCCGACGGAAACTAGCCAAAAGAGAGGCGAGACAGCACCAAAAAATAGCGCGTTCTCGCCAAGACTTTCATTACAAAACGGCTCACAAACTTGTCAAGTCTGGAGCTAAATTCTTCTTCCATGAGGACTTAAACTTAAAAGGCTTAACGAAGCGGAATAAAGTTAAGCAAGATGATGAGGGTAATTACCTCCCGAACGGTCAATCAGCAAAATCAGGATTAAATAAGTCTTGGCTGGATGCTGCGTTCGGTCAATTTTTCAAGACGCTGGAATACATAGCCGAAAAAGCTGGGTCAGTCGTCGTTCCGCAAAAACCTGCTTATACTTCAATGGTTCTGTGCTATCGGAATGAAATTATTTTCACCGATTGCGGTATACGAAATTATTGGGATGAGCAGCATTCTTTAATAGTAGATCGTGATGTTAATGCCGCGATTAACTTGAAGAGGTTGGGGTTGGACATTTTCCCCACAATAAAACGCCGTAGCGGGAATCTTTCTGTTGTAGGAACTATGGATGATAGTACCGCGAAGGAAATTTTGTATACCCTTCATCGGGCTGCAAAGACGCCCACATCATAGCTGTACTCAGCTTGATGTGGGAGTATGTCACCTTAACTCTCGATCGAGCTTCCGAATCATCTCCAAAGTCAGGCAGCGTTTATGAGATAACGCTCCCAATCAGTGATTGTTTTTATATAATTCGATGAGAATATTGGTGTCACACAAAATCATTGATTTTCTTTGCCCCATGCGTCTTTGCGAATGTCGTCTATAGTGATATTTTTTTCTTCCCAGATTCCGGCTAGCTCAAAAAAGGATTGTTCTTGATTGGAGTCATCTTTTTTTGGTTCTATCGTTTTAGTTTGGCTGGCTTGAAATTCTAGAAATTCGATAAATTCAATAACTTTATTGCGTTGTTCTGGGGAAAAAAGTTGGATTTTTTGGATTGCCATTTCTAGGGTTAACATGGGTTTCTCCTTGGTTGTTTTTGGTACTATTTTAACGATTTACACAAACATCTTTTTTTTGAAGCTACTAGCTTGTTGCATGGTGCGCGATCGAGCATCTCTATTGATTCTACCAATTTTCTGTAGGTCAAACTGGCGATCGAGCTTCCGAACCATCTCCAAAGTCAGGCGGCGTTTACGAGATAACGACACAGTTGAGCCGAGGCAGATATTACTGAAACGGAGACCGATAGCTTTTCGCCCTTCGGCTCCAACGCCGTGTTAGTTGGCTGGCGGTAGATTGAGAATTATGCTAAAAACTCCAAAACTAAACGATTAAATTTTTCTGGATACTCAACATGCGCCCAATGCCCACACCGCTCAAAAATATACAACTGTGAATTGAGAATCTTTTGGGAAGCAACATACGCATGAGCAACTGGCGTGATTGAGTCTTGTTTTCCCCAAATAATTAAGGTTGGGATCTTGATGCGATCGAGGTGTTGAACGATCGGACTGAAAACCTCTCGACGGACACCCCAAAAATCCAAATTAGCAACTAGCAGAGAAATTAGGGATTCCTTTTGACCGGGGAGATTAAACCGCTGATAATTCAGTTCAATCCATGCCTCTGGCACTGATTTAGGATCGTAAACGCAACTGTTCAGTACCATTCTTACACCCCTTCGACTGGGCGGAATCCGTTTAGCGATCGCTGGAAACGCCGCCAGTAGACGGTCAGCAATATCGATTTCTCGTCCCAATCCAAAACTCGATATTAATCCGAGGTTACTCACTCGCTCTGGCGATTCTAGGGCAAACTTGAGTGCAATGCTTCCGCCCATTGAATTGCCAATCAAACTTGCTGTTTGGATATCGAGTGTATCCAGGAAAGCTTTCAGAAACTGAAGTTGGTAGTCCAATGAATAAGCGACTGCTGGCTTGTCTGATAAACCTGTACCGACCATATCAAAGGCAAACACACGATAGTTTTGAGCTAAGGCTTGAATATTCTGTTCCCACATTTCGATTGAACTGCCGCCACTGTGGAGCAAAATGACAGGACTTCCTTGAGTTCCTGCACTCCAGTAACGAGTGTGGATGGAATCTACTTTAATGTATCGATCTGTTATCTTCATGCAGCAATTCAACCTTAACGTGAAGATAACTGAGCTTCAAAGCAATTTGAAATTTCAAGTAACCGCAATTGCAATACCTCTTGTATGGGTAGTTGTTTTGAGCGTCTAGAGGCACCTTGACAATGCCTTTGAAGTTCAGGTTCTGGACTCTTCAAGAATCTCAGTCGGTTCACCGCTGAGAGTGTCAACGACTTGTTAGCCTGCGTTTGCACCGATGCTGAGGACTACAACTCATCAATCGTTACCAACCCACCTTCCGTAAACTGGATCACAAGCTCATGGTTATCTAGCAAAGCAGTCCCAACTAGGGGTCGTCGTCCTGTCGCAAACACACGAGTTTCTCGCTCCTCTCCGTTCCAAATAATAATTGCTTTATGAAGAGGCAGCATCACTCGGCTGTTGTCTGCCAAATTTGCACGCATATCGTATTTGAACGGAAGATTCAGCAATGCCACTGCTTCTGGTGGTAAACAAAGCTCATCTGTAAATCCTGTGTCTACTACAAACTCGATCGGGAAGTCAGTACGATTCGGAATCCGAAATGGGATGGTGATAATCGCGTGTCCGTCAGCCACAATACCTGAAATCACTTGACGATGCGCTCCATGACACCGCCACCAAAAGCAGCAGCAACGTTATACCCAATTTTAATCCCGAAGAGTCGGGCATTGGGATGTTTCTCGCTCAAGAAGTCAGCAGCGCGTAGGCCATTTGCATCAACCCTGTAGTCACCTGTCTCAATGTCAATGATGACCATCTTGCCAATATTTTCTTCAACTTCCACTTCTTGGCGGATTCTGCTTTCGTATAGTTGCTCTGCACGTTGAGCAACTTCTTCACGGCTTAAAAGGATTGCTTGCATATGCTGATAATTATATCGCAGTTGCGGTACAATACTGGATATAATCGAATAATACCGCAGCTTGATGATGTATGTCAACCCGTTATTACTCCCCATCGGAATCTCCTTTCCTCGATCGAGTTCGCCGCACGCTTCGGCTCAAACACTTCAGCCGTCGCACTGAAACAAGCTATCTTTAGGAATGAAAAATAAATAACTTAATGAATTACTCAGGTTGGGGTACGGCTCGATAATTCCATTTGGGCAAATATTTGTCAAAAACAATTTGCATAGTATTTTTGAAATTATCAGCCACCTTTCGATTCGTTTGATAAACTTTATTAAGGATATTTACAGCTACAGATAGTCCCGTTTTAGTGTGAGTTTTTTCTACGATAACTTTCACTAATTCTAAACTTGTAAAAATTACTCCTTGACAACCCCTGGTAATATGAGGAAAAAGTCGATGTTCTATCGGATTATATTTAGATGTATAAGGAGGGTAATGAGCAATTCTGATCTCAATTCCTATTTCATTAACTAATTTATGCAAATCTTCTTTAAAAATATAATGATTAGCATTATTACTACCTCCCCCATCACATTTGGCCAAGATAGAATTAGCGTTAGGGTAGGTAGCTTTACCATAATTATTCCACCAAGTTTTTAAAGACTCACAGGCGAATTCACTGGTATCTTTAGTATTTCCTAATGTTATATATCCTCGGTTTTGTTGAGAATTATAAATTCCATGTGGGATCACTTTGCCGTGACCTAAACTCCAAAAATCACGATCTAAAGTAGTGACTGGTTCTTTTGTATAGAGAGTTACCGGACGATACAAATTGCCTAAAACTTATTTCTTTTTGGTGTAAAAACTAATAATAGGGTGGCTGGCTTCTCTATACTCTGCATCAAGTCTAGCAATGTTTTTAAATTGAGCATCCCAATTTTTATGAATTCCTATTGTTTGTTTTTTTTGAGCTTTTCGTTTCACATACCCATGCTTTTTTAAAAGTTGGGCTACTAAGGGGAGACTAAGGGTAAAACCTGCCGCTCGTAGTCCCGCAGCTATTTCTTTATGCGTCAAATTAGTCCATTTGATTAATTCATTCATTTGGTCTCCCGCCGTGTAATTTTTTAAAACTTATAAAAATGCTGCATCAATGCCGATTTGAGTAGACAGAATACTTTTTCTTCCGCCTCCTTTCTTTCTTACCCTGGAACTATTGAGTGTCTCTGAGTCCATTTTTTCTAAATCTTCTATTCCCTTGACGATGGTGTTTCGACTGCATCCCAAAAGTTGCATTACATAGCTAATTCCACCCCATCCTAATTTTGGAGCGTCGATAGCTGCATACCTTCTTTTATACTTTTCTGATAAGGATTTATAACATTTTTTCATTTCTGACTCAAGTGAATTAGAATAAGACATGGGTTTAAACGCCAATTAGAGTAGTTGAGGAGAAAAATCCGTTGTGAGTTAATTTATGTTTGGGTGAAAATTGCAATAAGCGCACTTTTTTCAGTATAACCGATAATTCATCAACTTATTTATTTTTCATTCCTTAGTGAGAATTAGGTCATAAAATATCAGCTCCAGTTACGAGAGATGGTGGAGCGAAACAACAACCAAGTCTGAATTTTTAAATTGCGGACGATCGCACACCGGGTACAATTTCCTTTGAGTCGATCGACCGGGGCGGGCTAGTTATTTTGTGCGCTCGAATTATTGTCGATAGTTTGAGCTGAAATGGCGATCGCACACCGGGTACAATTTCCTTTGAGTCGATGATCGGCCGGTCTGATTGAACAAACGGGCGTTCTCACTTTTTTACACGCTGCATGATCGTGCGGGCGAGCGATCGGCTTGAAAAAGCTGTTGTACGTGCGATCGTCGTGCGCTCTGATTTTTGTGTAACATCCTTCAGGGGAGCTCGGCACGCAGCTATGTCTGGCCTGCGATGACACGGCACTAATTCTTGGATGAACACGAATCTCGCCCCAATCTAGGATACAACGAGGCAAGAAAACCCGCCCTAGCTTGTAAACTAGGGATAACAGAATACGCAGGAAAGATTTATGCCGTCGGAAAACCAAGACTTGCTCAAAACTCAAACACCTAACAGTCCAAAATTGCCGGTTCCCTCAGACATCTTATTGAGCTTGGTCGCCTTACCCATGCTGGGCGGGTTGGTGGTGGCTAAAGCTGCTGCTGAGTTTGTTGCGTCGATCGGCGTTGAAAGCGAAGAAGTCTTTCGGGGTTCGCGCCTCCCCGTACTCAACTTTCCTCAATCACAGGATTAGAAAGCCCAAGGAAGGATGCTGCTGCTAGAAGTTGAATTTTGTGACCCCGCCCAAAAACGGATACGGTGCCACGTACTCCTGTCGGGGACAGATAAAAATTTTCGACCCTAGTTCAAAATCCCAGGTTCATCTTTGAAGTAAATCTAAAAGTGTTCGACTTAGCGCGACTCAACTGACTTCTGGCCGAACGTCTCACGCCGATCGTCTACAATCTCAAATCGCAAGTTAACTGACCTGAAAGCTTGACAATAGGTACAATCCGTGCTGTAAAAATTAATCTTTCCTTATACTTTGTACATAAGTGCCTTCTACTTTTAACGTTGCAATAAGTCTCAAATTTGACTGCAAACAAAAGTGTTTTAGGCGAAACTAAACCATACAATTTTCTTGACACCCGCAGCTATTGAGGAACAGCCCGATGAGTTCAGTCCTCCAGTCTTCAGAACAGGCTATTGATGCAACATCTATTTCCCCTTTTCCCGCTTACTCAAAATCAGACCTGTTTCTACGAAATCGCCTCAAAGTTGTAGAGGACTTGTGGGAATCGGTGCTGCGACAGGAGTGCGGGCAGGAATTGGTGGATTTGCTCCAACAAATGCGATCGGTCAATTCCGCCGAGGGACAAGCCACTCACTTTCGCGAGTCGAATGTCGTACAGCTAATCGAAAAGCTCGACCTCAACGCCGCCATCCGCGCCGCTAGGGCTTTTGCACTGTATTTCCAGTTGATCAACATTGTCGAACAGCACTACGAACAGCGAGACCAACAGCTAGCTTACGCTAGCAGCAACGACGCTGGTGGGCGGATGTTTTCTAAGCTGCCAGGACAAGCAACGGATGCCCCCGATCGCCCCCGCCACCGGGAAGGCCCAGTCCCCGCCCAAATGGCTCCTCGCGGTGCAGACAGCGGCGAGACGATCGCCCGAGATGCCGGCACTTTTCACCAACTGTTCCCGATGCTGCTGCGCTTGAACGTGCCCAGCCAGCAAATCCAGCGGTTGATCGATCAGTTAGACATCCGCTTAGTATTCACGGCTCACCCGACAGAAATTGTCCGCCACACGATCCGCACCAAGCAGCGGCGAATGGCGAAGATTCTCCAACAGCTAGACCAAGTTGACGAGAAATTTCAGGCGATCGGAACCGACTCTCAAAGCCCCTACCCGGTGTCTTGCTGGGAAGCGGCGGCTCTCCAAGAGCAACTGATGGAAGAAATTCGCCTCTGGTGGCGCACTGACGAACTGCACCAATTCAAGCCGACTGTACTTGACGAGGTGGAATACACTCTCCACTACTTCGAGGAAGTTCTGTTTGATGCTATTCCCGAACTCTACCAGCGCTTAAAGCAAGCGATCCACGCTTCTTATCCTTATCTGAAACCGCCGAGTTACAATTTTTGCAAGTTCGGTTCTTGGGTGGGTTCCGACAGGGACGGCAATCCTTCTGTGACTCCAAAAGTTACTTGGCAAACGGCTTGCTATCAGCGCCACTTGGTGCTAGAGAAGTACATCGCGGCGGTGAAGCGACTGAACGAACTTTTGAGTTTGTCGCTGCACTGGAGCGACGTGCTGCCGGAATTGCTCGAATCTCTCGATCGCGACAAATCGGAATTCCCGGAGGTTTACGAGCAGTGGGCGATTCGCTATAGGCAAGAACCTTATCGGTTGAAGCTGGCCTACGTGCAGCAGCGACTGGAAAATACGCGCGATCGTAATTGGCGGCTCTACAAAGGAGACGAGTTGCAGCGGGAACGCGAAGCTTTGTCGGAAAATCCCGGAATGACCGGCCTTTATCGATCGGGCGCTGAGTTTTTGACCGAGCTCAAGCTCATCGAGCACAATTTAGTGGAAACAGGTTTGAGCTGTCGGGACTTGGAAAATCTGCTCTGCCAAGTAGAAATTTACGGATTTAATTTGGCTTACCTAGATATTCGCCAAGAGTCAACTGTACACTCGGAGGCTTTGAGGGAAATTGCTGAATACTTGCAAATTTTGCCAAAGCCTTACAATCAAATGTCGGAATGCGATCGAATTATTTGGCTGGCAACGGAACTGCAAACTCGTCGCCCTTTAATTCCAGCAGAATTGCCATTTTCTCCCAAAACTTGCGAGACGATCAATACCTTCCGAATATTGCGGCAAATGCAGCAGGAGTTTGGCCCGGAAATTTGCGAAACTTACATCATCAGCATGAGCCACGATGTCAGCGATTTGCTGGCGGTTTTGCTGTTAGCAAAAGAAGCGGGACTTTACGATCCGGCGACAGGAATTAGCAGTATTCAAGTAGTTCCCCTGTTTGAAACGGTGGAAGATTTGAAAAAAGCGCCGGAAGTAATGCAAAAAATCTTTGATCTGCCGCTTTATCGAGCTTTGCTAACAGGAGGATACGCGCAGGAACTAGCGGTAAAAAACGCAGACAATCTCAAATGCCCAATCGAAACTCTCAAATTGCAAGAGGTGATGCTGGGCTATTCCGACAGCAATAAAGATTCTGGTTTCCTCAGCAGCAATTGGGAAATCCACAAAGCTCAAAAGGCTTTGCAAATGGTTGCGGAAAAACACGGTGTGGAGTTGCGAATTTTTCACGGCCGAGGCGGTTCTGTAGGGCGCGGCGGCGGGCCTGCTTACAAGGCAATTTTGGCTCAGCCTGGAAAGAGTATTAACGGGCGAATTAAGATTACTGAACAAGGGGAGGTTTTGGCTTCTAAATATTCTTTGCCGGAGTTGGCGCTTTACAATTTGGAAACGGTGGCGGCGGCGGTAATTCAAGCGAGTTTGCTGCACACTGGTTTTGATGGCATCGACCCTTGGAATGAGATTATGGAGGAGTTATCGGCGCGATCGCGATCGCACTACCGCAATTTAATCTACGAACAGCCGGATTTAGTTGATTTCTTCCACCAAGTTACCCCGATTCAAGAAATCAGCCAGTTGCAAATTAGTTCTCGCCCGGCCCGTCGCGGTGGCAAAAAAGACATCAGCGGTTTGCGAGCAATTCCGTGGGTGTTTAGCTGGACTCAAAGCCGCTTTTTGCTGCCTTCTTGGTACGGTGTCGGTACAGCTTTGCAAGAGTTTTTGCTGGAGGAACCGGAAGAACACATGAAACTTTTGCAGTATTTCTACTTGAAATGGCCGTTTTTTAGAATGGTAATTTCTAAGGTGGAAATGACTTTATCGAAGGTGGATTTGCAGATTGCAGAACACTACGTGCAGGAGTTAGCTTTGCCAGCGGACAGGGAGCGTTTTAAGGCTTTATTCGATCAAATTGCTGCCGAATTTCACTTGATTCGCGATTTGGTTTTAACGATTACCGGACACCAACGTTTGTTGGACGAAGATCCATCGCTGCAGCGATCGGTGCAGTTGCGAAATGCGACGATTGTGCCTTTGGGTTTGTTGCAGGTTTCGCTGCTGAAACGCTTGCGGCAGCACGGTAGTGGCGGGGTTCCGGGGGTGATTCACTCGCGTTATAGCAAGGGTGAATTGTTGCGGGGAGCTCTGCTGACGATTAATGGTATTGCTGCGGGGATGCGGAATACCGGCTAGGCAAATAGTTTTGAGTTGTGAATTAGTGGTAAGGTGCGCGATGGAGCACCTTGCTACTGTTAGTTTCAGAATTCGGGCGATCGCCCATTATATAGCCTTTCTCAGATAGATGAGGTACAAGTTTAGATTTTAGATTTTAGATTTTAGATTTTAGATTGGGGGATTGGGGAATTTTTAATTAATTGGTGAATACCTCATCTTTCCGAGAACCGCTATAGTCACAGCCATAGAAAACTGTTAATGTGAAATAAATAATTTTCCGGAATTTTCCGGTAAATGCTGGTAGATGGTGGTAACTTAGATTAAGAACATTCTACCGCCACCGATGACCAAATATGTCACACCGCGAGAAGCTTGCAAAATCCTGCAAGTCTCAGAAAAAACGCTTAGAAACTGGGAGCTTGCCGACAAAATATCAGCAATCAGAACTCCCTCCAACCAGCGCCGCTACGACATTGACAGCGTTCTCGGAACAAAACACAACCGAGTCACAGCTATCTATGCCAGAGTCAGCAGCTACAAACAGCGAGAAGACCTCGAAAGACAAGTTGGCTACCTCCAAAGTCTCTACCCGCAAGCTAAAGTCTTCAAAGATATCGGAGGCGGACTCAACTTCAAAAGAAAATCACTGCTTGCCCTTTTGGGACAAATCATGTCAGGATCTATCTCAACAGTTGTGGTCGGACACCAAGACAGACTCGCAAGGTTTGGTGGCGACCTCATCAAATGGATCTGCGAGCAGAACGATTGCGAACTCATGGTTCTCAGTAGAAGTGAATTGTCTCCAGAGCGAGAAATGGTTGAAGATATCCTTGCCATCATCCACGTCTTCAGTTGCCGACTCTACGGACTCCGAAAATACAAATCTGCTATCAAAGAAGATCCGAGTTTACCCGGAAATCGGGCTAGCAGCGAAATGGAGGACTTGGATTGCAGCAAGTAGATGGTGTTACAACCAAGCAATTGCTATTGTTAAAAACGAAAGAATTGGCAAGTACGACTTAAGAAAAAAAGTAATGGACTTGGCTCCTGCTTGGGTATCAGAGCAACCTTACAACCCGCGACAAATGGCAGTATTTCAAGCTTTTGAAGCACATAAAGCAGCTAAGAAGTCAAAAGGAATAGCAAAGTTTAGAAGCCGTTTCGACGCATCTCAGACTATCAGGTTCCAAAAGTGTAATTGGAAATCCGGGACTTTTTATCCGCTGTCTACTAAGGGGTTAAGCTTTAAAGCATCGGAGCCTATTATTGAAGAAATGCAACACGAACCAACACTAAGCTTGAGCGACGGGCAATGGTTTATTGGCTATGCTGTTGATGCACCTAAAATAGAAGCAATTAAAAGCGATTTAGCTATTGCTTTAGACCCCGGCGTGAGAACTTTTATTACTGGCTTTGACGGCAGTGAATTTATCGAAATAGGAAAGAATGATATCGGTCGTATCTATCGACTGGCAAGACATCTAGACAAATTAATGTCACGTATAGGGTTGAGCAAAGGAAGGCAACTCAAGCGGTTGAGGTATTCCTTGAGAAAGTCAGCAGCAAAAATTCGGATTAAGATTAAAAACTTAGTCAATGAATTGCACAAAAAAGCTGCTAAACATTTGACAGTCAAATACAAATTAATTTTGTTGCCGACCTTTGAAACGCAACAAATGGTCAAGAAAGGCAAGCGCAGACTGGCAACTAAAACAGCTAGAGCGATGGTAACTTTGAGTCATTATCGTTTTAAACAAATGTTGAAGCATCAAGCCGCTAAACATGGGGGCTTTGTAGTAGACGTAACAGAAGAGTACACATCGAAAACTTGCTCAAAGTGTGGACATATCCACACTAAATTAAACGGGTCTAAAATCTTTAAATGTCCAGAATGCGGACACACTCTGGACAGAGATTTCAATGGCGCTTGCAATATTTTATTGAAAGCTTTGAGAGATACCTCCCTGATAGAAAAGCTTGCAGCTTTCTCTATCTTGCCATACACGGCAAATTCTGGCTTAGTCCTGAATTTACCGGGTTAAATGTATCTGTTCGCTATCCTAGCTGAGATTTTTTATGTCTAAACGCAAACAGTCTGAAGGTTGTCGCCCGATGCTGCGGCGCACTTTTTTATTTTTAACGGGCATAGCTTTGGCGCGGGTTTTGGCTGACTATTTTGCGATCGCCAAAAACCGAGATACTTTCTTGACTCTGGGGGCTCAACTGTGGCAAAAGTCACTCGCTTTTTTATCAAGTATACAATCAAATCAAACTCCTCAACCTCTTCCTAGCAATCCCATTGTAAAATCGGCAAAAACCAATCAACCTCTGCCGAGTAATCCTATTGTAAAATCGCCCGAAAATTATCCTGCTACGCAGCCGTCTCAACCTCAAATTATCAGACGTTCTGCTAAGCAAGCAAAACCCGTACAAGTCAGAATAAAAACTGTAGCTGGCGCAAGTTTTTATCTCACAACTATTGACCTCGCCGACCCAGAAAATTATATCACAATTGGGTTAGCTAATAATGCAGATTTTGCTAATACTTCTAAAGTAACGCGGGGCGACGAACCTTTTGAAAATATGGTGTCGCGTTACCGGGCTGCTGTTGTTGCTAACGGGACTTTTTTTGGTAAAGACGATCAGAAATCGGTGCTGGGAAATATGGTGGCGGCGGGTAAGTTTCTGAAATACAGCCGATGGGAAAATTACGGCACGACTTTGGGGATTAAAGCGGGAAATCAATTGGAAATGGTGACGGCTAGAACTGAAGGTAAGCCGGATTGGAGTCAACATTGGTTTTCTCTGACTTGCGGGCCGAGATTGGTTAAAGGGGGGAAAGTTTGGCTGTCTCCTTTGTCGGAAGGTTTTAAAGATGCTGGTGTTTTGGGCGTGGGTTCGAGAACGGCGATCGGCTTTCCGGCTTCGAGAGATAAGTTATTTTTGGTGACTTTTCTTGATAGTTTGTCTTTGGAAGCAGAAGCTAATGTTATGCGGGCGATCGGCTGTTTTGAAGCCATGAATTTGGACGGGGGCGCTTCGGTGGGTTTGGCTCATCAAGGGCAGATTTTATTGCCGCCGGGACGGAATTTGACGAATGTGCTGGTGGTTTACGATCGCGAAAATCCGGCTCCTGCTCAATTAAAACAGTCTTGGGAACGCTTTCAAAAGGGTTCTCGACCAACGCCGGACAAATCAGTGTTTTTTGATTGATCTAGCAGAAGGAAGTTCGGCAACGCGCACTGAATCGGGATCTAACGGATGGAGGAAAGAAGGAAGAAGAAAGAAGGAATCGAGGGAGCATCCAGATTTTGGGTGGTGCTCCCAAGGGAAGGATGAAATCATTAGAGATAATGCTATAACCAGTGGTTGGGATACGTCCTTTCTGCCGCTAAATTATTAAAGATGACGGCGCACAAGACCAAGATTATTGAACCCTCAAAAGCAGGTGTTAGCAAAAATTTCCAGTCTGGTTGGGTCATCATGACGACTAAGGCAACTGCTCCCGAAGGCGGATGTAGAGTTCGGGTAATCTGCATAATTCCGATCGCACTAGAAACAGCCATTCCCATCGCCCAGGGAGAAGAACCGAGAAAATGCAGAATGATTAAACTGATGAGAGCAGCGAAGAAATTGCCCCCAATGACATTCCGGGGTTGAGCCAAAGGGCTGTCAGGGACACCAAAGATCAGAACGCTTGTAGCGCCAAACGGAGCCATTAGTAAAGGAGAATTAGTTTTTAGAGCAAGATAGGACGTTGCAGTAATTGCCAAAAAACTGCCAATCAAACTCCAAAAAATATGCCGAGGATGAGGTCTGTCTATTGGGCAGGCCAATGGACACGATCGCCATCTCCCAAGGGTTTTAAACCAATAACTTTCCCATTTCAGTTGAATTTTTTTACGGTCAATCATAAATCAGGTTACTTGATAACCAGGTTTCTTAAATTGCCTGAACTAGCCTCCGCTAAAGTTAAGATATCATAACAATTGGTCAAAAAGTAGCTAAAGGCACAGATTTTTTACTTCTAGGCTACTCAAGCTGCTGCTAACCACTCCGTTGGAACGGACTAGCAAGTTTGGTGGGTTTTGCAACTCACATCTTGCACCATTCTCAGGAACCGGCAAGATGCCTGTTCCACAAAGAGTGAATTTTTTTGTGGAACAGGCCGGAAAGCCTGTTCATAAAAAGCTTATTGAGAATGGTGCAACATCTCAGTTGCAACAGACGTTATCGGCAGCCGCAAAACTTCACCGTTAGCCGTCAGAGTTATTGATGAGGGTAAAGCGAGAGGTTATTTGTAAGGTGCCAGGCCCAGTAAGCGTAAGCTGGATTGGAGTCAATATTGGTTTTCTTTGACTTGCGGGCCGAGATTGGTTAAAGGGGGGAAAGTTTGGCTGTCTCCTTTATCGGAAGGTTTTAAAGATTCTCATGTTGTGGGCGTGGGTTCGAGAACGGCGATCGGCTTTCCGACTTCGAGAGAGAAGTTATTTTTGATAATTTTTTTTGATAGTTTGTCTTTGGACGCAGAAGCTAAGGTTATGCAAGCGATGCGTCCCGCCCTCGCCCGTGCTACGGCTGTTTTGAAGCGATGAATTTGGACGGTGGTGCTTCCGTGGGTTTGGCTCATCAAGGGCAGATTTTATTGCCGCCGGGACGGAATTTGACGAATGTCCTGGTGGTTTACGATCGCGAATATCCAGATCCTGCTCAATTAAAACAGTCTTGGGAACGCTTTCAAAAGGGAGCTCGACCAGCACCGGACAAACCAGTGTTTTTTGATTGAATCGGCAATTACTATAATATGAAGTAAGCTTTTGCAGGCAAAGATTATGACAGCAACAAAAGAAAGAACTTGGACAGTCGAAGAATATCACCGCATGATTGAAGCTGGCATTCTCACTGAAGGTGATAAGATTGAATTGCTAGATGGGAGAATTGTTGAAATGAGCGCACAAACTCCACCCCATGCTGCTACAACCCAACGCAGCGATCGATATCTACAACACCTGCTAAGAGATTTAGCATTAATTCGCGTGCAGTTGCCAATTACTTTAGCAACTTCGGAACCGGAACCAAATATAGCTATTGTTTGTATCGATCCGGGAGATTATCGCGACCATCACCCAAATCCTAGCGAAATCTTGCTGTTAATTGAAGTTTCTTACGCGACATTACACATTGACCGCCAGGAAAAAGCCCCGATTTATTCTAGAGCAAATATCCCTGAATATTGGATTTTAGATGTAGCGGCGCGGGAGGCATATATTTATCGGAATCCTGCACCGGGAGGCTATCAATCTGAGACAGTTGTTGCAGATAATGCTGTGATGAGAATGCTAGCTTTTCCTGACCTTGAAATTAGTTTTTCCGAATTGTTTTTGCCTGTTTAGTTTGTGTTTTACAGCCACAAAATATGAACAACAAATTTACTTCGAGCCAATCTCAAACTGACTCGCAAGGCCTCGATGCCATAAGCGATCGAGATATTGATTTATCTGATTGCCCTGAAATTACGCCTAAAATGTTTGCGCTTAGCAGTAGTTGGGCGAGGTTTGCCCAACCCTCAGACTAAAGCTCAACTCACCTTACGCATAGACAGTGATGTTTTGGAGTGGTTTAAACCTCAAGGTCGTGGTAAGATAGAAAAATGAATTCAATGGCGTTTTATGTCAAATCTTGAATTATTAGACCAACTGCGGCAGTTATCCCCGGCCGAGAAGTTTCAAATAATGCAATTTTTAATGGCTGAATTGGCGAAAGAAGAAATGTTAAAGCCATTGGATAATGGCGCGGGTTATCGTGTTTGGTCGCCTTATGATTATGGTGATGCTGCCCAGAAATTAATGAGCTTATTAGAACAAGAAGAAACGAAAGAAAATGCGAAATTTTAAACGATTTTCTTTTATCGAACGAAGGAATCAAGCAGGAGAAACTAATTTTTTTCCCTGTGTACCCATAACTTTAAGCTATCGGGATTGTATTTCGGAGACTGTGGGTTTGTTGGATACGGGATCGAGTCTTAATGTTTTACCGTACCATGTTGGTTTAGCGTTGGGAGCTGTTTGGGAGGAGCAAACGCTTTCAATTCCGTTAGCAGGTAATCTTGCGCCAGTGGAAGCAAGGGGTTTAGCTGTTGTGGGACAAATTAGCGATTTTCCACCTGTTCGTTTGGCTTTTGCTTGGGCTAAATCTAACGATCCGCCTATTATTTTAGGCCAGTTAAACTTTTTTATGGAGTTTGATGTCTGTTTTTATCGTTCACAGTTGGCGTTTGAAGTGTGTCCTAAATTTAGGGCTAGTTGAGATTATGAATATGATAAAATGGTGGGTTGCAGCATAGATATGGGAAAATCTTAATTTTTTTGAGTCGAGATTGACACTACGCTCTGCAAGTAAACTCCGCTCAGAATGACATAATTACAATGACTTTCCGTGGGCCTAAAATCTCTTCATCCGCCTTAGCGGGATACACCCACAACTTAATCTGCCCGCATAACCCCCCTACTCAATAGTTTGTGATTCAATCCTGCATTCCCTACGGAGAGTTTTGCCACTCGGCGGTAAGATTGCGGAAATTATATTTAGATGCGCCGGGGTGACAAGTAACACAACTGCTGATATTTGCGGGTTGTGACATTTTGACTTTGGGGTGCAATGCTTTGAAATAGCGAGAACTGGCGACTCGGTAGGCGAGTTCTTCGTCTTTGGCTTGGGGACGGGAAAAAGTTTGCAGGTAGTTCCAGACTAGCAGGCGGGGCGGGTCTACTAGCAGTTTGATGGTTTGTCCGTAGTGTTGGGGATCTTGCAGCAACCGGCGCCAGGTTTCTGTAGGTAAGACTTGCGGCGGTAAAGCGATGTGACAGGTGGCGCAGTTTTCTAGGTATAGTTGTTGTCCGAGTTGGTAGCGTTCGGGGATGCGATCGACCGTACCAGTATCCTCGATCGAAGAAACCTGAGCAAGTCGCGCGGGAGTGCGAGAGTAGGCAGTCTGATCTGCAACCCATCCGCCGCAGGTACAGCAGATAATTATCAACAATACCAACGTTGAGTAAAGCCCCCGCAAGCCTACTCTGCGACGTTTGCGGGGTTTTTCCTGTTTCATAATTCTGAATTTATTTTTGGTTAAATCACTGGTATGCTCATACCTTCGCGGGCTAAGCAGCTATTGGCGAACGCTGCTTGCACGTCTGCTTCTACGCCATCGAGAAAATTGTCGTCGTGGCCCGGATCGTGGTGAAACATCACGATTTTTTTGACTCCAGCAGCTTTCGCTATTTCTACTCCTGCTTGCCAAGTCGAGTGTCCCCAGCCGACTTTCGGGGTTTTGAAGTCGTAATACTCTTCGTTGGTGTAGTTGGCGTCGTAAATCAGCACGTCGGCGTTGCGAGCTAGGTGTACCACATTGTCGTCCAGGCGATCGGGAAAATGTTCTGTATCGGTGCAGTAGACGGCCGTGTGTCCCTCCCAGGTGACTCGATATCCGATCGCGGTGTTGGGATGGTTCAGCAGTGCCGTTTCTATTTTCACATCGTCGAGTTCGAGAATATCCCCAGGCGTCAAATCGTTGAATTTGAGGTCTGACTGCATCACCTGGATGGGGACGGGGAAATTGGGGTGCACCATTTGGTCGGCAAGACGGTGTTTGATTGTAGTGCCGTTGGGGGCGATCGCACCGTAAATGTGAAAACAGTTCCCTGGGATAAAGGCGGGAGTAAAGAACGGAAACCCTTGAATGTGATCCCAGTGAGTGTGGCTGAAAAACATATGGGCTTCCACCGGCATTTGCCGCAGCAAGTTTAGGCCTAGAACTCGCAGGCCCGTACCGCCGTCAAAAATCAGGCGTTTTTTGCCCAAGCGCATTTCTACACAGGAGGTGTTGCCTCCGTAGCGAAGTGTTTTGGTGCCGGGGGTGGCGATGCTGCCCCGCACGCCCCAAAACTGAACGACAAACTCGGTCAAAGGACTATTTTCCATAGGGGCTTTGCGATCGGAAGGCTGTGGATTGGCTAGAGAGGGTGCGGAATCTGGCATTTTTTTTAGTTTTGGGGGCTGGAACTTGGGAGTTGAAATCTTAGTTTTTACTTTTTAGTTTTTAGCAATCTGTACTATAATAAAGCCCTCGATCGGGAAACTATTCGAGTGCCTAATACTTGGGCTGTTAGAATTCTCAACCTTACCGATTCGTGTAGGAGATGTCACGCTTGAGAGATGATTTGTTGCATCATCCGGGCAGCCCGCCGTGTTCTGTGTTCTGAGATTAAGATAGCGCCGATCGCTCTAAGTGTTAGGGTAAAACTTCCTCAAACGTAGAACGCATTCCTCTGGGGTAGAATTTGCGCTTCATCTTACTCTAGGAGTAGTATTTTTTTCAAGATTGGGGCCGGGATGGGGTTTTGAGGAATGCTGTTCCGGTGAGTCGGCATTACACGACTGATTTGACATTCTAGCCACCCGTTCCTCGACTGCATCCCCTGACGTGCAGCATCGCCTTAAGTTCGGCCTCCTGAGTTTTTAGTCGGGTTGCAGTCGAGGAGTACGGGCTAGGGACTTATTTGCGATCGGCTGCGATGCACTTTTCGACTAAGGGCATGACTTGATCGACATCTTGCCAACCCAGAATTTCCGTGACTTTTTTCTCCAAATTTTTGTAGGTTCTAAAAAATTCGGCTATTTCGTCCAAGCGGTGGGGGGCTACGTCTTTGAGGGACTTATAGTGAGCATAGCGGGGGTCTTTGTCGGGAACGCACAAAAGTTTTTCGTCCCTGTCGCCTCCGTCGATCATTTCCAGCATTCCGATCGGACGGGCTGCGATAATGCACCCTGGAAATGTGGGCTCATCCATCATGACCATGCCGTCGAGGGGGTCGCCATCATCGGCTAAGGTATTGGGTATGAAGCCGTAGTCGCACGGATATTGGACTGAGGAAGAAAGCACCCGATCGAGAGCAAAGGCTTGTAAGTCTTTATCAAATTCGTACTTGTTTTTGCTACCGGCGGTAATTTCGATGAGGACGTTGAGCAGTCCTGGTTTCGGCTGTGCCGGAATTAGCGATAAGTCCACAACAATATCTCCAAGTTAACAGATGATTGGGATGAGTGCTACTTGCCAAATCCCTTTGATAGCATTTTACGGGCGATCGGGCCTTTCGGCTGCATGAGATTGACCGAAAGCGGACGAGTGTGTCGCCGGCTGGGGGAATACACGCTTTCGGGCGGGACGCCCATCCCACACAAGAGAGAGCGGACGGGCGGGACGCCCATCCCACAATTTGAGAGGGGAATGCTTTGTTTGGGCGAGGGAGATATTTTCACATCGATCTCTTCTTTTGACCGTCTGTCAAAGTTCTTTGAATTTTCAATCTCAACCACTGGCTCAGTTCTGTTGCTAACCACTTGATTTCTGATTCACTTAGTCCCTCCTTCTCTCCTAACTGATATTTGTGGTTGCCTGCTTGAACTATCATCTGATAGACTTTCCCTAATCTCACTTCCGAGTGGCTCTCCTGCATAAATAATGATGCCGCTTGATATAACTCTCTAGGGATTGAAAAAGCAAAAATCATAACTTTTATAACTTTTACACCAATACCGCTGTTTCTATATTCACGTTGTTGAATTTCCAACTGGCAAATCTCGTTCCTGGGAGATGGCTTGGCATGATTCCATCTCAACCCCAGTAGATGGCTGCTACAGGAGATTTGCTGGCGATCGATTCTGAGACGCCTTTCCCGAAATAGTGCAAATATCAACTTTAGTCCTGCCATACATAACAAACTTCCTGATATTATTATAAAAAATTGGGGATTTATCTTTAACGCATCGCTCAACATATCCCTTGCTATAAATGAGACAGGACTCGCAGATACCAGAGCCGAAAGCGTGGCAATTAAACCAAAACCGATGCCTTTGGGCGGAATTACAATTTCTATAAATTCCGATTTTTTTGTAAGTTTAATATCGCTGCCTTGTGGCTGCAGCACCACCAGAGGATTTTTGTTGATCGGGCGGGGATTTTTAAGCCCTCGCCATGCTTCCCTAGCCGAAGATAACCGTTTGGAAAAACTTGGTTCTGTCATCCACTCCAGCCAATCTATTAAATTAGGATTGAGATGCGTTACCCGATCGGCAAATTGAATTTTCAAATCCTGCTGCGACAGTTCGGCGGGATGCAAACCCGTTACCAAATAAATTAAAGTTGCACCTAAACCGTAGAGGTCAGAAGCCGGAACCGAGCGCCCGCCAAATTGTTCGGGTGCCATATACCCGTAAGTTCCCACTACTGTAATTGTGCCGCCAAATTTTGCAGCTTGGTTCTGCACCGAACCGAAATCAACTAAATAAACTTGTCCGACCGAGTTACCCGATCGGCTGTGCAGTAAAATATTACTGGGTTTAATGTCACGGTGAATAACAGGCGGATTTTGCTTGTGCAAGTAATTCAAAATTGCTAACAGCGATTTAGCTAATTGTTTCACCTCGCTTTCGCTAAAAGTCCGCCCCGATCGCAAATGCTCTTGCAAAGTTTTTCCCTCTACATAAGTCTGTACCAGCGCAAAGCTTTTACTGTTTAGTTCGTCAATTTCCAGGTAATCGAGGTAGCGCGGAATTGCTGGGTGACAAAGTGCTTTTAAAGTTTCCGCTTCCCGTTCAAATAGCTTGAGGTCTTGCCATTCAAAATCGCTGCCGAGGAATAGCTGTTTGATGACAACTAATTCTTGAGTTTGTAAGTCACGAGCCAGCAGCGTTTGGCGACCAGTTTGTTTTCCTAGTTGTCGCTGCACTTCGTAGCGTTCTGCTAATATTTTGCTGGTCATATTTTTTTACATGAATTTGAGTGTGAGGGGAACGTCGGGGTTCAGAAACCGGGTTTTTTAGCGAGTCTGGCAGTTGTAACGTGGCTTTTCGTAAAAACCCGGTTTCTAGGAGTCGGAGTGCGTCCATAACTGTAAATTTTAGATTACAGTCCACTTTCTTTTTGATACCACCGGGCAATAGACTTGCTACTTGCCCCCATTGACAGTCCTGCAATTAGGGACGGTGCTAGCACGAAAACAATCTCAACACTCAAGTCGTTTAGCTTATTCCAATCCATTATCCGAAAGTAGACGATGCTTGTCGAGGTACAGAGTACGATACTAATTGCAGTTAAAACCTGTCGGTGAAGTTTGGGATTAGTTAGGGGAAAAAACCACAAGCGCGTCACAATTCCTACGATTATTCCGTTCCCCAACCCCAGCAGCAAGCCCAGAAGAAGACCGATTAATCCTCCGAAAATTGTCGCCACTACCGGAAAAATAAATGTGCCGTAAATTGCTGCACAAGCTCCTACACCTAGAGTGCCCATCCAAGTGCTGCGCCCGATCGCATTCTTGAACAACCTAGAGGTATCTAGCGTTTTTCCCAGTCTCAATGTCTGGGAATATTTATTTATTTCCTGTGGTTTTTCTAGAACTTCTTTAGCTATTTGGACTGAGGCGGGACGGCATTCTAAACTGGGATGCGTCATCCACTTCAGCCAATTGGTAAAACCGGGACTTAATTTGGTGAATTGCTCGAATTCAATCTGCAAATCTTGCTGTGGCAAATCTGCAGGATGCTGCTTGGTAATTAAGGCGATTAATGTTGCTCCCAAGCTGTACAAGTCGGAAGCTGGAACTGCTCTCCCGCCAAATTGTTCGGGCGGCATATAGCCATATGTTCCGACAACGGTGACTGTTTTTCCCTGTTGCGTTGCTAGGGTTTGAACTGCACCGAAATCGACTAGGTAGACTTCGCCGACGCTGTTTCCCGATCGATTCTTGAGTAAGATATTGCTGGGTTTAATGTCGCGGTGAATGACTGGGGGCTGTCGCTGGTGCAGGTAGGCGAGAATGTCTAATAATGCTGTGGCTAATTGTTTGACTTCTCTTTCGCTGAAGGTGCGGCCGTCTGAGAGATATTCTTGTAGGGATTTGGCTGCGATGTAAGTCTGAACTAGGGCGAATCCTTTGCGCTTGGGCGTGTCGATTTCAAAGGAGTCGAGATATCGGGGAATTGCGGGATGGGATAGGGATTTTAAGGTTTCGACTTCTCGCTGGAACAGTTTTAAGTCTTCCCAGTTAAAGTCGCTGCTGAATGACAGGAGTTTGACTACTACTTGCTTTTGGGTTTTTAAGTCGCGGGCGAGTAAGGTTTGCCTTCCTGCTTGCTTGCCGAGCCGCCGATCGCACTGATAGCGATCGGCTAATATTTCTTTTGACAAATCGCCGATGTTTTGTCCGCTCATGTTCTCTTGCCCTAGAACCGATTAAACCTAGTGTAATTGACAAAAGTGCAATAATCGGAAATGTTCGGGCTAGGGCAAAAAATTTTTTATGTCAAAGACCAACTGCCTTTAAGAGCGATCGATCTCGCACTGCGGAAGATGCCCCTGAGTTAAGCTTGAATTTAATTTTGGATTTGCTTGTAAATTGACTGCACTACGTCGAGCAGACTCAAGACTTGCTGCCATTCGGGGGCATCGGGGTTGTAGCTTTTGGCGCGCTGAGTTTTCAAACTGTGGTGCAAGAGGGAAAGCAGCGCGTCTGGAGACTGTAAAGAATTGTCCTCTTCATCTGCTGGGGTTTGGGCTGCATTTTCTTCGATATCTTCTTTAATTTTTTGTGCTCGATCGGCGAGGGCTAAAGATCTGCCTGCAAGGTTTTCCGGCATTTTGGGCTGTTCGGACAAAGAGGCGCTGGTTAGTTCTACCAATAGTTGGCAGACTCGATCGACCCATTCGCGATCGTTTACTGAAAAGGAACCTGATTTGAACACTTGCCCGTCAGGTCTTTGCTGAATGCTTTGTACCTTCTGGATCAAAGGGATAGCCTTAACAGTGATGTTTTCCGGGATTCTGGGGATATCTGACAGCGAGCTCCGAGCAATCTCCAGCAATAGTTGGTAAACCTGATCTACCCACTCAACATCTCCCGATTGCGAATTCCAATTATCCATAACTGACGCTAGTGGTTTTCTATATCTAAGACTAGAACATTGACTATCTGCGAAGGAAGCTCTTTTTAGGAGCCACTAACGCTATTAAGACTTACGCGGGCGGGGTGAGAAACCCGGTTTTTGAGCGGATTTTTCGTCGCCTTTCTCCAAGATTTTTCTCAGAAACCGGGTAACGCTGCCGCCCGTCATAACTATTTTTAAGCGCTTCAAATAATAGAAGTGCTAAGTTTGTTGCGGTAGGTAGTGCGAACGAAACACGTAGGGCGAAACCCCGGCATCTCGCTGGCAAATTCAAATCCGGTTATTTGACATACTCACGCCCGTTCTCTTCAGCGGTGATTCTTGACAGTTCATCGGGTCTTGCTACCGAAGTAGTCTTACAGTCCCTCCCTGTCCGTTTAAAGTCTCCCAATGCCCGCTAGGCGACTTTTACTCTTGCCTTCCGGGTTAGAGTCAACCATTGCCCTTCTAGCTGTCTTTAAGGAGAGCTCTCATCGTAGCTGTTTCAACGTGTCTTGAGCCTAAAGATCCTTTGAGTCTTCAGCATTTTAATACAAAGCCGTCCTAAAAGGACAGGGTTTTAAACCCATCTTCCTGATAACCATAATACCTGTTGGAGCTTATTTACAATTACCTCAATAGGATATTAAGGTTAATTGGTGGTGGGATGGGAGGCGCACCCCCGATCGCGATCGCCCCCGCCCCGAACCCTGACGCCACCGCCAGCATTTGCTGTGGGCTACTGCTATTTTTCTGTGAGATTCCACACACCATCCCAGTTGAGTACGTCTGAAAAACTATGCTGAAATAACATACAGCGATCGACGTGCAATTTAGCTGCCTTGTTTTTCGGGTCAACTTCCAGAACGGCGTTAAATTCGCGTTTGGCGTCTGTAAAAGCTTGCTTGGCTTTTGGTTCTAAGGCTTTCTTAAACTCGCTCAGCAGTTTTTTCACCCGATCGAGTCCCAGGTTTTCAAATTCCTCATCTAACATTTCTGCAACTGTCTCGCAGGCCCGACTTTTAATTTTCGCCTGCAATAGCTGCCTGATCTCTCCTGGTTTCAGCCGCTTGATTTGGGGATTTGATGGTTCTAAGATGTCTGCTTCCAACAGCTTTTTAACTTCGCCTTCTTGCAAGTATTTAATATCGTCTGCTGATAGGGGCTTGATTTTTGCTTGCAGCAGCATTTTGGCTTCGTCTTCCGAGAGGTTTTTGATTCCTTCCAATTTCAGCAGTTGGATTTCTGGCTGCAACAGTACGATGAGTTTGTCTGCTTCGGACAGGTTTTTCGGGTCGTACTCTGACAGCTTTTTCAGTTGATATAACAGGTTTTTGAGTTCGTGTTCCAACTGTTGCTCTAGATTGTAGGACAGTTTCTTAATCTCTGCCTCTGGCATTTCGGCGACATCCTTTAAGACGTTTTTCACCTCACTTTCTGAAAGTCTTTGCCTGACTGGAGTTTTGTAATGTTCGCGCCCCTTCGTGTAATGTTCTATAATTTGTTGCTGTGTTTCGGTTAGTGACTTGCCCACTGGCGAGTATCCCTCGCGGATGCCGACGAGTTCGTAAACGATTACGGGTTCGCTTTTGCCTTTGACAGTAATAAAGTCGAGTTCTCGCACGTACAGCCGATCGGCATAATCTCTGTAAGTATTGTCGCTGATGATCAAGTCGGTGCCGTACTGCTTGCTAGCGCCTTCTAAGCGAGAGGCGAGGTTTACGCCGTCTCCGATCGAAGTCAATTCCATGCGTTTGCTACTACCGATGTTGCCGCTGACAACTTCATCGGAATGTACGCCCATACCAATGCCGATCGGCAATTCGCCATTTGCCACCCGATCTTCATTAAACTCTGCCAGTTTTTCGCGCATTTTCACTGCCGTTTGCATGGCGCACCAAGCATGATCCTCTAGGGGCGCTGGAGAGCCAAAAACTGCCATCAGAGCATCGCCGATGTATTTGTCGAGAGTCCCTCCGTACTCGAATACGACATCTACCATCACTTCAAAATATTTATTCAGCATCACTACCACTTCTTCGGCTTGCAATTTTTCCGTAAGTGTGGTATAGCTGCGAATATCTGAGAACAGCACCGAAACGTTTTTGCGCTTACCGCCCAATCCTGTATCGCCTGAAGCTAAAAGCGCTTCGGCTACTTCTGGAGTCATGTAACGGTACATCAAGTTTTTGATTTGCTTGGCGCTGCTAATATCTTCCATGACGACTAACGCGCCGTTGACCTTGCTGGGGTCGGTAGCGTCGGTCATTGAATTAATCGAGAGATTGATACTCTGCCCTTCTCCTTCCAAGGTCAGCAAAACTTGATCTGGGTAATACTGCTGGCGGTCGTTCTCGTCTTCGGGAGACAAAGAAGCATCAAACCATTTGGCAAAATCGCCTTTTTCTAACTTAATTAAGTCGCGCAAAGATTGACCTTCGGCTAATTCTGCATCGCTAACACCCAGTAAGTTTTTGGCACTGGGATTGGTTGCTACTATATTGCCTTTTTTATCTGTAGAAATCACGCCGTTAGTCAAGGCGTGTAGCATATCTTTTTGTCTTTGTTCTTGCTGTTTGACTTCGGCAAACAGTTTGGCGTTTTGCAGCGCGACTCCTGCTTGGATGTTAAACGCCTTCATAAATTCCATGTCGTTGCGATTGAAACTCGCTTTCCACTGTTCCGGGGCGTGAGGCCAATCTTCCGGGTTGTAGGGCGGGAATTCTCCTTGTCGTTTTTTATTAACTAATTGGGTGACGCCAATCAATTTTTTGTCCGAGTTAAATACTGGCATACAAAGCATACTGCAAGTGCGGTAGCCCGACTTTTGATCTACTTCTTTGGAAGTGGCGGCGCGGGGGTCGTCGTACACATCAAAGGGAATCAGCAGCGGTTCGCTAGATTGGGCGACGATGCCTGCAAAACCGGCGGTTCTGGGTATGCGAATTTCTTTAAGGTTGCCGCCCATCGGGATTTTCGTCCACAGTTCGTCTTTCTCTTCGTCGATCAGCCACAGGGTGCTGCGATCGGCATTCATGAGTTCTTGGGCCTGATCCATCACCCTTTTTAGGGTATCTTCTAAGTCTAAACTGCTCTGAGAAAGAGCATTGACGGCATTCATCAGCGCCGTTGCAGCTCGTTGTCTCTGAGTTGCTGCGTAGAAAGATTTGGAAGATTCTAGAATTAGGCGAATCGAGGGAGCAAATTCTTTAAAAACTTGTTCGTCTTCTTTAGTAAATCCGTGCCTGTCTATTTGTTCGTCTAAAGTCGGGTATTTTTCGTGATTGGGTCTGAGTTTATTAATCAGTTGAACAACTGCTACTAACTCTTTTGTGTCTTCATTAATTAGGGGCATTGCCAGCATTGTATAAGTGCGGTAGCCCGTTTTTTCATCAGTTTTTTTTGCGTTAGCCGATCGTTCGTCGTTGTAAAAATCGTAAGGGATATTAACCACTTTTTGGAACGTGGCTACTTCTCCCGCAATGCCCACGTGGGCCGGAACTCGGATTTCTAGGTTTTTGCCATTTTCGTCTTTAGCTACGATCGCCCATAGTTCATTTTTTTCGTCGTCTAATAAAAATATCGTGCTGCGATCGGCATTCAGCAATTCCCCTGTTTTGAGGGTAATCGACTGCAACATCTCGTTGAGGATGGCATCAAATCCCTCGCTCTCCAGGATATTGTCGAGCATTCCCAGGGTTTGATTGACAACCTTAAGTTTGTCTTCTACTTCCTTAACTACTACTGTGAAACTTTGCTTATTTAGAAGGTCGAGAATGCCGGAGAGGTTTCCTTGGCGCGGGATAATTGCACTGCTCCTAATTTCCGGGGCAGGATAGCGTTCCTGATGATGATTTTCACCGCCGACAACAGCGACATCAATCACGTTGTCTAGAGAAGAGTAATTGGTGGAAGATGCAGATTTCATAGACCTTTACAGAAGCTTAAGTGTAAGGGTTAGTCTCTAAGCCAAGAGAGCGGGGAAGTTCATTAGTGAGTCACTTGTCGCACAAAACTCAATTATGTGTGAAAGTATTTCCCAGTTTACAGAACTCCGGCCACAAGGCAAGGGAAATTCAGTTGGCCTTGCTGCCCAAGGGAGGGTGGGAGAGTAACGAGGCGGTGGGAGTGCTGCAATCTTTTTAGAGATCGCGAATCTTGTTTAAAGGGTTTATTAACTGATTTTGACATTGTGCGTACCTGGTTTAAGTAGGTTCTGGCGATCTTTGAGCCGATCGCCCGCAGAAGAATGCGTACTGGCGGGATGACTGCTGAAAGAGGGGTGGTCTTGTGGGACTAGCCGCAATTGTGACACTATCTGTTGCTAGTGATGTGTGCCCTTCTCTACACAATTGTGGTTTTTAACTAGAATTTATCTCTATTTTGCTGCTCTTAGCTTTCAGCCCACTAAATTCACGGGGTTTTCAGCTTTTTTTTGTAAAATTTGCGGTTGACATTTTTAGTGTAACCTCCGACTCGGAAAAAACTCCGCCTTTTGGCCCCCCGATCGGCTTGAGGGTGCGATCAGGGTTGGGCCGACTGAGTTTGGCGCAATCCGGCGGCTTCGACAAGCAGGGATTCGGCGAAGGCGATGGCTTCTGTTGCTGAGCGGCCGCTGGCGAGTTGGGCGAGTTCTTCCCGCCGCTGGTCACTGTTGAGAGCGGCAACTCTGACTACTGTGCGTTCGACTGGTTCGGAGTCGGCTGCGGGTTCGCCGATACTTGGTTCTGCTTCGATCGTCTGTTTGTTGACGCGAAAATGAAAATCAGCCATCGCGGCGATCAGCGGCTGGTGGGTGACGCAGAGAACTTGGTGTTTGTCGGAAAGTTGGTAGAGTTTTTTGGCGATCGCCCCAGCGACTCTCCCGGAGACTCCGGCGTCGATTTCGTCAAAAATCAGGGTGCCGGCACTTTCTATTTGGGAAAAACAGGCTTTGATAGCGAGTAGAAAGCGGCTCATTTCTCCCCCAGAGGCGATCGCGCCCAAAGGTTGCAAAGGTTCGCCCGGATTGGGGCTGAAACAAAAGGCGATTTGGTCTGCACCCGTAGCGCTTGGGGTACAAGGCGAGATCTCGACTTGAAATTGCACTTTTTCCATTGCTAACGGCTTAAGTTCTCCTACGAGGTGCGTTTCTAGTTTGAGGGCTGCTTCGCGTCGCAGGGTGGTGAGGTGGCTGCAAGCGTCTTTTAATTGCTCTAAAGCGGTCTGATATGCGAGTTCTAAGGCTTCCATTGACTCGCCTCCTTCTAAAAGTTCATTTAGTTCGTTTTGAATGCTTTGGTAGTAGGCGATCGCTTCTTTGAGCGGCCCGTATTTGCGACAAATTTGTTTGAGTTCGCGAATCCGATCTTCTACTTCTTCGAGTCTTTCGGGATCTGCTTCTAATTGTTCGCCGTAGCTGCTAATTTGTCGGCTGGCTTCTGTGGCTTGAGCTAAAGCATCGCTGACCATTTCTAGGATTGGTTGCAACTGCACATCGTAAACGGCCATGTCGCTTAAAATTACTTCGGCTTTGCTCAACAAGTCGGCGGCTGATGCGCTGTCGCCATCGTTTTGGTACAGGGCTTGGTGGACTTGGTAACTCTGCTGCTGCAATTCGACGACGTGGCCTAGCCGGATTGATTCGTGTTCTAGCTGTTCGAGTTCGTCGGCGTTTTCGATATGGGCTTCGCCGAGTTCTCGGACTTGGTATTCTAACAAATCAAGTCTTTGCAGTCGCTGCTGTTCCGACTGACGCCTGCGTTTGAGGGCGGTTTTGGCGCTGTTGGCTCCCAGCCACGCGGAGGCGATTGTCGATCGCGCTTCAGTGAGCTTTTTGCCGCCGTATAAATCGAGCCATTCTCGCTGGAGGGTTTCTTGTCCGAGGTGGACGGTTTGGCCTTGGGCGGTAATTTCGACAAGCCGATCGCGCAGTTGATCCATTAACTGGCGGTTGACGAGAATTCCGTTCAAGCGCGATCGGCTGCGTAGAGCACCGCTCGATGCGTTAATTTCCCGGCTGCAAACGGCTAAATTTCCGTCTATGGGTTCGATTTCTTGCTCGCCCAGCCATCTTGCGGAAGCTTTGTCCAGTTCAAAGGTAGCTTCCAATATTGCCCGCGTTGCTCCGGTGCGAATCGATCGGCGATCGACTTTCCCGCCCAACACTGCATCGATCGCATCTAGGATAATCGATTTACCAGCGCCGGTTTCCCCTGTAAATACGTTCAAACTCGGGCCAAATTCTAGATCCAGGCAGTCAATTAAGGCAAAGTTTTCTATTCTGAGGGATATTAACATGAGGAATGGGGAATAGGGAATTGGGAATTGGGAATTGGGAATTGGGAATTGGGCATTGTGCCTAAAAGCATCGGACAATTTTAGATTGTAGATTGTATATTTTAGATTGAGTGGTAATCTTAATCTAAAATCCCCTATGGGAAATCCCCCATCGGATGGGGTCTAAAAGCATCGACCAAACAGGGAATTCGCTATTGGCTCCTCCACTATGGGGCGCGTCGAATTTTCCGAGTCCCATTTTTATTTTTAACTAGAATACTTTGGATTTTGCCATTATTGATCGAGTCTCAACCTCTATGCAAAATAAATTTCTGCTTCCCGTTGCTCTATTAAGCGTTGTCCTGATTGGAGTTTTTGGCTGGGATGTGTACAAAGACAAGCAGCGAGTCCATGAATTAACCCTACTGACGGGAAGCAAGACAGGCTATTATTATCCTTTCGGACAAGCAATTGCTGAGGTAGTTATGCAACAAAATCCGCGCCTGCGGATTAAAGTTGTTGAGACTCAAGGCGGTGACGAAAATATGCGCCGGATTCAGGCAAATGAGGCTCAGTTAGCTATTGCCCTGAACACTACGGGGGCAGTGCCCCAAGCGCGGGTAATTGCTTCTTTGTTTAAGGAAGTTTTTCATTTAATTGTTTCGGAACAGTCGGGGATTGAAAGTGTTTCTGATTTAAAAGGAAAACATATTGCGCTGAGGGAGCAAGGCAGCACTTCTTACAGTTCTTTTTGGTTGGTCAGCAAACATTACGGTTTGAAACAAAGCGATTTTCAGTTTACTACTGGCTCTTGGGCTGAGACTACTAAGTTGTTTGCTAGCGGCGAGGTTGATGCTATGTTTCGGGTGCAACCTCTGGGGAGCGATGCGCTTAGCGATTTGCTGCAAAATACGCGGGGCAAATTGGTGCCCATCGACCAAGCGGCGGCGATGAAAATTAAGTGGCCTTATCTGGAAGATCACTTGATTCCTAAGGGTACTTACAAGGCCGCTCCCGCAGTACCAGATGTGGATTTGCCTAGCGTTGAGGTGCAGGCTACTCTGTTGGTTCGCAAGGATGTCGATCCGGTAATAGTTAAGGAAATTACGCGGATTTTGTTCGAGCACCGCCGCAATTTGGTAGCTGCTAATTCTTTGGCGGCCATGATTAGTCAGCCGTCCGAAAGCGGCGGTTTGGCTTTGCCCGTACATGAGGGCGCTCAGGCTTATTACGATCGCGAAAAGCCGGATTTTTTTGCAGCAAATTCCGATGTTATCGGCTTGTCTTTTTCGTTTGTCACTCTTTTTGTTTCTTGGCTTTGGCAGTTGCGATCGCGCTTTTTGCAGAAACAAAAAAATCGAGCTGACAAGTTTAATTTGATTATTCTAAATTTGATTCAAAGAAGCCGCCAAGCCGGAAGTTTTGAGGAAATAGATCGGTTGCAAGAAGAGTTGTTTGAGATTTTTAAGCAAGTTATGGCGGATTTGGATGAAGATAGAATTGATGCGGATTCTTTTCATTCTTTTACTTTTACTTGGGAAACAGCTCTAAAAATTGCGAGCGATCGAGAAAAAGCTTTGCGGAATTTGTCGCTGGTTTCCCATGATTTAAAAGCTGATTTTACGGATGTAAAAAAGATGGAAAACTAATTTATATTAGCAGTTAGTAGTTATTGGTTATTGGTTCATTCCTGGATGCAAAAAGTGGTTTCACCCTACCGATAGCGGTAAGGTTCGCCCTGTACACCCTACTTAATTTATAAGAGGAGTTATAAGTTATTATAGCAATCCTAAATGATTCAGATAAATTCGTAGGGGTAGTGCCTTTCTTTGCCTACCCCCTATCTATCGGGCAACCGGGCGTGGGATGGCCCCTACAAGAATTATGCAAATGATTTAGGATTGCTATAGTAACATGGGAATGGGGAATTGGGAATTGGGAATTGGGAATTGGGAATTGGGCATTGGGCCTAAAAGCATCGGACAATTTTAGATTTTAGATTGTATATTTTAGATTGAGTGGTAATCTTAATCTAAAATTCCCTATGGGAAATCCCCCATCGGATGGGGCCTAAAAGCATCGGCCAAACAGGGAATTGGCTATTGGCTCCTCCACAATCGGGCGCGTCGAATTTTCCGAGTCCTATTTTCATTTTCATCGAGAATACTTTTGATTTTGCCATTCTAACGAGTCTCAACCTCTATGCAAAATAAATTTCTGCTTCCCGTTGCTCTAGTAAGCGTTGTCCTGATTGGAGTTTTTGGCTGGGAGGTGCACAAAGACAAGCAGCGAGTCTATGAATTAACCCTGGCGACTGGAACCAAGACAGGCTATTATTATCCTTTCGGACAAGCAATTGCTGAGGTAGTTATGCAACAAAATCCGCGCCTGCGGATTAAAGTTGTTGAGACTGAAGGCTCTGACGAAAATATGCGCCGGCTTGAGGCAAATGAGGCTCAGTTAGCTATTGTCCAGAACGATACGGCTGCTGTGTCCCAAGCGCGGGTAATTGCTTCTTTGTTTAAGGAAGTTTTTCATTTAATTGTTTCGGAACAGTCGGGAATTGAAAGCGTTTCTGATTTAAAAGGAAAACATATTGCGCTGATGGCTCAAGGCAGCGGTTCTTATAGTTCTTTTTGGTTGGTCAGCAAACATTACGGTTTGAAACCAAGCGATTTTAAGTCTACTCCTGGCTCTTGGACTGAGGCTACTAAGTTGTTTGCTAGCGGCGAGGCGGATGCTATTTTTCGGGTGCAACCTCTGGGGAGCGATGCGCTTAGCGATTTGCTGCAAAATACGCGGGGCAAATTGGTGTCCATCGACCAAGCGGCGGCGATGAAAATTAAGTGGCCTTATCTGGAAGATCACTTGATTCCTAAGGGTACTTACAAGGCCGCTCCCGCAGTACCAGATGTGGATTTGCCTAGCGTTGAGGTGCAGGCTACTCTGTTGGTTCATGAGGATGTCGATCCGGTAATAGTTAAGGAAATTACGCGGATTTTGTTCGAGCACCGCCGCAATTTGGTAGCTGCTAATTCTTTGGCGGCCATGATTAGTCAGCCGTCGGAAAGTGGCGGTTTGGCTTTGCCCGTACATGAGGGCGCTCAGGCTTATTACGATCGCGAAAAGCCGGATTTTTTTGCAGCAAATTCCGATGTTATCGGCTTGTCTTTTTCGTTTGTCACTCTTTTTGTTTCTTGGCTTTGGCAGTTGCGATCGCGCTTTTTGCAGAAACAAAAAAATCGAGCTGACAAATTTAATTTGATTATTCTAAATTTGATTCAAAGAAGCCGCCAAGCCGGAAGTTTTGAGGAAATAGATCGGTTGCAAGAAGAGTTGTTTGAGATTTTTAAGCAAGTTATGGCGGATTTGGATGAAGATAGAATTGATGCGGATTCTTTTCATTCTTTTACTTTTACTTGGGAAACAGCTCTAAAAATTGCGAGCGATCGAGAAAAAGCTTTGCGGAATTTGTCGCTGGTTTCCCATGATTTAAAAGCTGATTTTACGGATGTAAAAAAGATGGAAAAATAATTTATCTTAGGAGTTATTAGTTATTGGTTATTGGTTATTAGTTCATTCCTGGATGCCAAAATTGGTTTCACACTACTTATAGCGGTAAGGTGCGCCCTGCACACCCTACTTAATTTATAAGAGGAGTTATCAGTCATTAGTTATTAGTTATTAGTTATTAGTTATTAGTCATTAGTCATTAGCCAACAGCCAACAGTCAACTGTCAACAGTCAACTGTCAACTGTCAACTGTCAACTGTCAACTGTCAACTGACTTCGGCTATAGTTTCAACCACCCAAACAAATCTCCTACCGTCAGCCGCAATTCTGCTGCCCAATCTGGAACGGGTAACAATTCTTCGGGTTTTGCTAAAATTTCCGGTTGCTTGCCAGGGGGATAAATTAAGATCGAGCGCACCATCGGATCGATGAGCCAACCCATTTTAGTGCCGTTTTTCAGACAGTGTAAAATATTCCCAGTTACTTTAGTTTGACTCTGGCCTGGAGAGAGAATTTCAATTGTCCAATCAGGGTAAGTTTCAAATACATTCGCAACATCCCCATTTTCATCAACTGGTATTCTGTCCCAAGTAAATACTGTGACATCTGGCACGATCGATCTGCCGTCAAAAGTACACCGCAATTCTGGAAAAGCTAAGGCAGTTTTCGGCTTTTTAACTACGACATTGATCGCTGGGACTAATTCACCTTGAATCCTGCTATGTTTTCCTTGTGGCATAGGTTTTTGGATGATTTGACCGTTGATATACTCGCTAGCTGGTTCTGTTTCTGGTAGTTTTAGAAACTCGGATAAACTTAGTGTTTTTGTTTGTATTTGTACCATTTTTTACTCCTTTTATTCCATAAAACCTAAGTGTTTTCTAGCAGCAATAGTTACCATTCTCCCGCGATTTGTCCGCTGCAAAAATCCGATTTGCATTAAGTACGGTTCGTATACATCCTCAATGGTTTGAGTGTCTTCTCCTGTAGAAGCTGCGAGGGTTTCTAAGCCCACTGGGCCGCCGTTAAAGTTCTCAATCATTGCTGTCAAAATGCGCCGATCAGTCCAATCTAAACCTAGCGGATCGACGTTGAATAATTCCAGGGCGAGTGAGGCAACTTCGGCATCAATTGGCTTTAAATTTTTGACTTCGCTGTAGTCTCTAACTCGCCGCAGCAAGCGGTTAGCGATGCGGGGGGTTCCACGAGCTCGGCGGGCAATTTCTGTGGCTCCTTCTGGGGTGATTTGAGTGTCGAGAACTTGGGCGGTTCTTTGGACAATTAGACTAAGTTCGTCTATTTCGTAGTAGCGCAATCTTTGGATCAAGCCGAAGCGATCGCGCAATGGAGATGTCAGCGATCCGACTTTTGTGGTTGCTCCTACTAAGGTAAAGGGTTTCAGGGGTATGCTGCGGATTTTGGCGGTTTTTCCTTGACCGATCGTAATATCTAACCGACAGTCTTCCATCGCCGGATAGAGGATTTCTTCCGTAACTTTAGATAAGCGGTGAATTTCGTCGATAAACAGCACGTCGCCTGCTTTGAGGTTGATCAGCAATCCGACAATATCTCGCGGTTTTTCTAACGCTGGGGCGGTGGTGATTTTGCATTCAACTTCCATTTCTGCTGCTAGAATTAGCGACATTGTGGTTTTTCCTAACCCTGGAGGCCCGTATAGTAACAGGTGATCCATAGGTTCGCCGCGAGATTTGGCTGCTGCAATTGCGATCGCCAAAACTTCTCTTAAGTCTTTTTGCCCGATGTATTCAGCTAACCGCTGGGGTCGGATTTTGTCGTCTTGTTTGCTGTTGATTTCGTCGGGTAGTTCTTGCGATTCTAGCAATGATTCCGCCTGGGGTTTGGCGGCTTTTTTGCGACGGGCTGGGGCTATGTCTTCGGGTAGATTTGGATCGGGGGGCTGTTGTTTGGAGGAGATAATAGCCATATTTATTTGCGATCGGGCAGCGGGAATTGTTTACAATTATTGGCAGAATCTTTACAATTATTGAGTTCGTTATGAGTATTCCATCTTCTTTATTAGCATCGGAAAGCATAACTTTTGAGGGGGCGATCGAGCTGACTCAATCTTTACTCTCGTTCATGGAGGCCGATTCCCTACGGGATAGCTACGCTTCACGACTTTTACAAGCCGACATCCAGCAAGCTGTTACATCTCTGGTGAAAACACAGAACGGTGCTAGGGGGTTTTTTGTCACCTATCTAACGGACGATGGAGAGGAGGCAGATCACCCGTCACCCGGAGTAGTCGAGGCGCTGCGATCGGCTCCTGAGATCGTAGCAGAACTGCTGGTGAAAAATTTGGCGATGTCGGCGGCAATGGTTGTACATCATTCGCGCCAGCAAAAGGAGGAAATGGCGGCCGGTTCTGCTAGAGTGCAGGAGCGATCGCGCAATTTAATTCAAATCCTGCAAATGCCAGCCTGTCAAACTATAGCGTCGCAAATGCTAGAAAGTTTGCAGAGTGGCAACGGCGAGTATGAAAAATTTTTCCAGCGGTGGGGCTACGACGACGAGCAAAAACGGGCGATCGGTTCGGCAGTGCGATCGGCGCTGTAAAATAACCTCCGAAGGAAGGGGAAAGAAGAAAGAACGAAGAAGCCCAAGCCAGGGTGGCAGATCCTTGATCAAAACGACAAGGCTGTGGAATAATTGCGGTTTAGCAAAAGCTGCACAATTGTAGCTTGAGTTGATTTAGGTGTGAAGCGAGTGAACGAGGGCGAAAAAATTGCTGAGAACGGTGAAAGGAGTTGCCCAAAAGGCCCGAAGGGTGCGCGGCAGGCTGCCCGCAAGTACGTCCCGGCGGTGGGCGAAGCTGAATCTGCTGGCAACATTGGTGCGCCGGGACTTGGAATCTCAATACAAAGGCTCGATTCTGGGCAATTTGTGGCCGCTGCTGAATCAGCTATCGCAATTGGTGATTTACACTTATGTATTTTCGATCGTCCTCAAGGTAAAGCTGAGCCTTGCAGGCTTCCCAGAAAACAGCGACATTACATTTGGAGTCTGGTTGTTTGCAGGTTTGCTGCCTTGGACTGCCTTCACCAGTGGCTTGATCAAGTCGGCAGTATCGGTGGTGGGACAGCCGAATTTAGTAAAAAAAGTGGTATTTCCTCTCGGTTTGCTGCCCCTAGTGCCGATTTTTACAGCTTTTCTTGAAAGTTCTCTGGGTTTAGCAGCTTTGATTGTGATAGTAGCAGTGTCGTCGCAAAAGCTCAACGCTACTTTATGCTTGCTGCCGCTGGTGTGGATACCTCAGTTGCTGATAACTGCTGGTTTGGGATATTTGACAGCGGGCTTGACTGTATTTTTGCGAGACATTCCTCAGACATTAGGTGTTATTCTAAATTTTTGGTTTTATTTGACGCCGATCGTCTACCCAGCATCAATCATCCCCCAAGAGTGGCGAGCGTGGATATTTTGGCTCAATCCAATGGCCGCCATCTCGGAGGTTTATCGAGACCTCATACTGCTTGGAGAAGTTAAGCATTGGGGCGAATGGGGTGTCGCCACGCTAATTTCTGCTGCTATATTTTGTGGGGGTTTGGCAGTTTACCGGCGTTTGCGTCCCGCTTTTGCTGACGTGCTGTAAATTTGTTTTAGAGCTAAAGTCAATTCTTCAATCTAAAATCCCCATAAAGGTGTTTGCAGCATCGGAATGCAAGTCCTCATAAAAATCAGAGGACGGTCGTACTCACTACAAACCTATTTTTAGTTCGAGCGGACATAATATCAATCTAAAATCTAAAATCTAAAATCTAAAATCGGATGACAGAAAATGTAATTTCACTAAAAAATGTTTCCAAATGCTTTAAGCGGTACGATCGTCCCGGAGACCGCTTAAAGGAAATTATTTACCCAAACAAAAAACTGGCTGACGAATTTTGGGCCCTGCACGACATCAATCTGGAAATTCCTCAAGGACAAACTCTGGGAATCGTCGGTCGCAACGGTTCGGGAAAAAGCACTCTCCTGCAAATAATTGTAGGGACGCTGACTCCTACCACAGGAAGCGTAGATGTTAAAGGCCGAGTCTCCGCTTTGTTGGAACTCGGAAGCGGGTTTAACCCGGAATTTACCGGGCGACAAAATGTGTTTTTTAACGCTCAGTTACTGGGATTCAATCAAAAAGAAACTGAAGAAAAGTTTGACGATATAGCTGCTTTTGCTGATATTGGCGATTTCATCGAACAGCCAGTCAAGACTTATTCTAGCGGTATGTTTGTCAGGCTAGCTTTTGCCGTTGCGACTAGCGTCGAGCCAGATATTTTGGTGGTTGACGAGGCGCTTTCGGTGGGCGACGAAGCTTTTCAACGCAAGTGTTTTGCCCGCTTGCAAAGCATTCAGGAAGGTGGCGGAACAATTTTATTTGTTTCTCACGCTGCTACTTCTGTGGTGCAACTTTGTACGTCGGCGATTTTAATGGATAGCGGTGAATTGCTGCTCGCTCACACGCCGAAGGTGGTAATTTCTAAGTATCAAAAGCTGATTTATGCCGATCCGGATCAGGTTTTGGGGTTGAAGTCAGATATTCGAGCTCTGAACCAACTGACAAAACAGGAAAGTCAAGACCACCTTCAGGATGCTAATTTAGAAACCACAAAGAGGGAAGTTAAACCCGCTCAACATCTCTCCAAACCCAAGGAATATTACGAGGAATTTTACGATCCGGGGATGATACCGTCGAATACGGTAAGGTATCCGTCTCGCGGAGCGGAAATTATCAACCCCCACATCGAGACGCTGAAGGGAAAGGTGGTAAATCACTTGCTTGGCCGTCAAGATTATATTTACACTTACTCTGTCACTTTCTCCCGGTCAACTTCCAAAGTTAGGTTTGGAATGTTGATTAAAACAATTAGCGGTTTTGAGTTGGCGGGTGCTTCTTTGAAGGCTTCTACTCAGTCAGTTAGGTATGTGGAAGCTGGAACGACAATTGTAGTGAAGTTTAATTTTAAATGTTTGTTGAATCCCGGTGTTTATTTTCTGAATGCTGGGGTTGTGGGAACGGTAGATGGAGATTTAACTTATCTGGATCGCTGCGTTGATGTGGCGATGTTTAGAGTTCAGTCTTGTACTGAGTCCTGCGGCAACGGCATCGTTGACTTGCTTATCGAACCGTGTTTAACTGTTGTTAATTCTGATTCTCTGGTGAAAGAGCAGTCAACCGAAGTTATCTAAAATTCTGTGAGAACAATGAGCGATATCAATTTAGATTTAGTAGAAAATCCGGTAATCAAAGCATTTATTCGAGAGCAAGCTAAGTTTCCCGAAAATTTTAAACTGCATATCTGCGAAGACGATGAAATGTATTTGTTCAGCTTGAACAACGTCCAAGACGATCGCGATCGGGCTTTGGTGCGCTATTATTCGATCGGGCGTCGCATCTTGGATACGGTTAAACAAGTTGTGGAATGGCATTTTGGCAGTTGGGAAAATGTACCTTCTTTTCTAGATTTTGCCTGCGGTTACGGTCGATTTACCAGGTTTTTGATTCAGGAAATACCGCCGGAACGAATTTGGGTTTCTGATATTTATGCTAACGCGGTTAAGTTTCAAACTGAATACTTGGGCGTCAACGGTATTGTCTCAACTGGGCAACCTGAAAATTATTTAATTGACCGAAAGTTTGACTGCATTCTGGCTAATTCTTTTTTCAGCCATATGCCGGAAAGAACTTTTACAAGTTGGTTGCAAAATTTGTACGATTTGTTGACTGCTAACGGCGTTTTGATGTTTAGCGTTCACGATGAGTGTTTGCGGGCTCCTCATGTAGAAATGCCTGCCAGCGGTATTTTGTTCAGCGCCAACAGCGAAAGTCAGTCTTTAGACAAGGAAGAATACGGCACAACTTATGTAACTGAAAAGTTTGTAAGAGAAACTGTCGAGCGAGTTAGCGGAGGCAAAGCTTTTGTTCACCGCATCAAAAAAGGGATATGCAGGTTTCAGGATTTGTATGTTGTCACAAAGGAGCTAGTTAGAGATTTTTCGGAGTTGAAATTCAATCATCACCCGGAAGGATATATTGATGTTGCTGCTTTTACGAATAAGGAGAATTTGTATCTGGAAGGATGGGCCGCCGATCTAAATATCGGCGGTAGAATTGAGTACCTGCAAGTGCTGGTAAACGGCGAGGTTGTACAGAGATGCGAGCCTTTTTACGATCGCCCCGATGTAGCTGGATATTTTGAAAATGATGGGGCTTTGCAGTCGGGTTGGAGCTGTTATTTACCCAAAAACACTGTAGGGCTGGAGGATGTGTTAACAGTCAAAGCAATCAATAACTATGGTTGGGAATGGATTCTGGAAACTTGCACTGTTAACTCCCTGATTAACCAAAGACAATCGCAGTCTTTGTTGGGGTCTACTAAGACCAAACTCAAATTACTTGAGACTCAGTTAGCGTCGGCGAGGAGAGAAGGGGAGCAAAATCAAAATAAGTTAATGATTACTGAAACAAAGTTGGAAGAATCTCAAAGAAACTTGCAAGAAACTCAAACCCAATTAGTTTCAGCTCAAACGCAATTGGAGCAAACTCAAAAGCAGTTAGTATCTGTGCAAACGCAGTTGGATAAAACACAAAATCAGCTAATTAATCTCAAGGAAGAACTAGAGCAAGCGAAGTGTCGGGTTTTGGCAATGGAAAGCAGCAAGTTCTGGAAGCTCAGAAGCGCGTGGTTTCAAGTCAGGCAATCCCTGGGCTTAGCGGGAGAGTAGCGAGTAAATTTGGTGTGGAATTAGGGCGAGGGAGAAGGGAGAGAAATTGTGAGTACAAATGACAGCAAACCATCGGTTTTTATTGTTACCGGAATGCACCGTTCCGGTACGTCTTTAACAGCTTCTTTGTTTCAGAAAGTCGGGGTTGATATTGGCAAAAAGTTAGTGGGCCCGGCTGACGGAAATGTGAAAGGTCATTTCGAGAATGTTGATTTTGTGGAGTTTCACAAAAGTGTTTTGCGATCGCACGGTATTGATGAACTCGGATGTACGTTTGAAAAAACGATTCCGGTAGCAGCCGAATACGTCGAAATCGCCAAAAGGGCGATCGACCAAAATCAACTTCCTCACAAACATTGGGGTTGGAAAGACCCGCGAACAGCCCTTTTTTGGGAGTTTTGGCTGACTTTGCTCCCCCAAGCTAATTTTATCTGTGTTTATCGATCGCCCTGGGAAGTAGTCGATTCCCTTTACCGCCGGGGAACCGATGTCAGCTTGCTGCAAAATCCCGAAAAGGCAGTAAAAATGTGGATTCACTACAATCAAAAAGTTTTAGAACTTTACGAAGCTTTCCCCCATCGCTGTCTCCTAGCCAACGTTTACCCCATCGGCAACACTCCTGAACTTTTCCTCGATCGAGTCAACGAAAAATTTAATGTTAACTTAGGTGCGATACCGGGCGACAATTTTGAAGAATCTTTATTAGTCAACGATATTGTCCAAAGTCACAGACCGAGTTTAATAGAAAAATATTTTCCCGAAGCATTAGAACTATATGAACTTTTGGAAACCCAAGCTGGCAATCTCAGCAGCGAATCGAAAGGTGCGATCGATCGAGTTATTCATTTCCCAGCATCTCCAGTCTGGCCATTTGAAGATTGGCTAAAAATCCGCTTGCTGGAAAAACAGCAAAAAACCAGCTCTTCCGAACTCAAACAGTGGCAAGAACAATTTCACCAGGCCCAGGCGAAAGTGTTGGGATTAGAGACAGAATTAGGAGCAACTCAAGTACAGCTTGCAGGCAAAGAAGCAAATTTTCAAGAAGCTTTAGCAAAACTTCTCGGATTAGAAACAGAATTAGGACAAACTCAGGTACAGCTTGCAGGCAAAGAATCGCAATTTCAAGAAGCTTTAACAAAAGTCTTAAAATTAGAAGCAGAATTAGGGGAAACTCAGGTACAGCTTGCAGGCAAAGAATCGCAATTTCAAGAAGCGTTAGCGAAACTCCTCGGATTAGAAACAGAATTAGGACAAACTCAGGTACAGCTTGCAGGCAAAGAATCGCAATTTCAAACAGCGTTAGCGAAAGTATTAGAATTAGAAGCAGAATTAGGGCAAACTCAGGTACAATTTGAAGAGACTGAATTTATATTGCAGCAAAAGTTAGCTGAGTTACTTCAGTTAGAAACCGCACAAAGTCAAAATCAGGAAAAATTAAAGGAGACTCAGGAAAAATTAGAACACTCCCGCCAGGAAAATGAAAATTTTCGGGCAGAACTTGCTACAATCAAGTCTTCAATAGGGTGGCAAGTGAGAGAAAAGTTGTGGGAAGTTCAGCGCCAAATCCGCGACTGGTTCCCTAAATTTATTTTTTCGTTAGATCGACCCACTACTTGGCAAGTTTGTGATTCCAACCTGCTAATTGTGGGCTGGGTTTTTAACCAAAAAAGAGAGACTACAGCAGTCCGCGCCAGAATTAAAGACCAGAGTTTCGCAGGCGTTTACGGCATAGATAGAAGTGATATAGCGCTAGCACACTCTAATATTCCGGCGGCGCAGAAATCAGGTTTTACAATTCAATTGGAAGCGCCTGCGGGACGGCACGAAGTGCTACTGGAAGCGCAAGACGATCGAGGTAAATGGCATTTGTTGGCAGCTTATCCGCTGTTAGTTTCAACGATTCAAGCATCGTTAGATGTACCGGTGGTGTGGGAACAGCGTCAGGGTCAAATTTTGTTTGCAGGTTGGTGCTGCCACCACGATCGCAAAATTGCTAAATTAAGCTTGTTGTGCGGCGATACTTCTGTAGAATGCGCCTACGGTTTACGGCGAAAAGATGTCGGCGAAGTGTTTCCCGACTGGGTTAACAGTTCGGAAAGCGGTTTTGAGGCCCTTGTCGATTTGCCGCCAGGGGAATGGCACGTTTCTCTGCAAGCTGAGTTAGAAACCGGGGAAATTTTGTCTTTTCAAGCGCCTAAAATATTGACAGTGCGGCGCTACCATATCTGGCAGCGAAGTGCTGATAAGTTTGAGGAGTTATCAAGGTTTACAGCGGCAATTCAGCAGCGGGCGAAGGAAAGAAAACAGCGTCTCGGCAGAATTGTGCCGATGCCTTGGGAAATTGTGAAAGTGATTCGCCAGTTGGGGAAGATTTATCGGCAGCAAAAACAGTTTAGTGCGCCGGGAGATTTACTGCCACCTGCGGGTTTTGTGGTGGCTCAACCCATTGATAGGTATGACGCGTGGCTGCTGGTGAATCAGTGGAACGATCGCGCGCGCGATTACTTGATTTCTCGGTTAAAATCCTGCCGGGAACCCCTGCCAAAAATTTCGGTAGTAATGCCAGTTTACAACCCGCAGATAGATTTTTTAGAAAGTGCGATCGACAGCGTAATCAATCAAGTTTATCCAAACTGGGAACTGTGCATTGCCGATGATTGCAGCACCGATTTCACTGTTGCTGAAAATTTGAAAAGCTGGGTTCAAAAGGACGATCGTATCCGCATCACATTTCGTACAGAAAACGGCAACATCAGCGCAGCAACCAACAGCGCCGCCGCCCTCGCAACAGGCGACATCATCCTGTTTTTAGACAACGACGACGAACTAACTCCCGACGCATTAGGCGAAGTCGCCCTATATTTTGCAGCGCATCCAGACACCGATTTTCTTTACTCAGACGACGACAAAATCGACACTAAAGGTCGCCGATTTGCCCCGCAATTCAAACCCGAATGGTCGCCGGAACTGCTGCTTTCTTATATGTATCTCGGTCATTTGTGCGCCGTAAAAAGACACATTTTTGAACAAATAGGCGGTTTGCGGCTAGGTTTTGAAGGCTCGCAAGATTACGATTTTGCCTTGAGAGCAACCGAAATTTCTCGCCACGTCGCGCACCTGCCGCTAGTGCTATATCACTGGCGAACCGCACCCGGTTCTACAGCCATATCTGGGGCAGCGAAACCCGCCAGTTTTGCCGCAGGTCAACAAGCCATTCAAGACGCACTAAACCGCCGAAAAATTAACGGCAATGTCGCTCAGCACGCATGGGCAGTTAAAGAAAATCTGGGCATATTTGCCCAGGAGTTCCCGGATAACGGCCCATCAGTAACGGTAATTATTCCTACTAAAAATCAGCTCAAATTGCTGAAAGCCTGTCTGGATTCTCTAGAAACTACAACATACAAAAATTATCAAGTTGCCGTTATCGACAACGAAAGCGACGACCCGAAAACTCTGGAATATTTAAACCAATTAACTTGCCAAGTTTTGAGGATTAAAAATCCTGGTGGCAAGTTTAGTTTTGCAGCAATTAACAACCGCGCTGCGGAACAAGTTGATAGCGAATATGTTTTGTTTTTGAACAACGATACTGAAGTAATTAACCCCCGCTGGCTGAGTCAAATCGTGGGATACGCTCAAATTCCCGCTGTGGGTGCAGTCGGCGCGCGGCTTTTATATCCCGACGGCAGAATTCAGCACGCGGGCGTAATTCACGGGCTGCATCACGGTTTGGCGGGTCACGCTTTTAAGCTGATGAACAGCGAAAATCGAGGCTATCTTTCTCAAGCTATGGTAACGCGAAATTACTCTGCGGTAACAGCGGCTTGCATGATTACTCCGCGTCAATTGTTCTTAGAATTGGGCGGTTTTGATGAGGAGAATTTTGCTGTTGCTTACAATGATGCAGATTACGGATACCGACTGTTAGAACGCGGTTATCGGTGCGTATATTGTCCCGATGCGGAGTTGTTGCACAAAGAGGGAACTTCTAGGGGTTTTACCGACAATCCTCAAGAAGTGGCAGCTTTTAGGCGTAAGTATGCGGGCAAAAATGACAGTTTTTACAGTCCTCACTTGTCTTTAGAAGATGAGTATTTTCATATTCAACCTCGACGGGTTTTTATGAAGGAAGAAGGTTCGGCAACGGATTATGTAACGGATGTAATAGATAAGGAAGAAGTAAAATTTAATGATTCTGGTTTGTTGGTAGCAGAAGCAGAGAATTTGATTCATCCTATCAGAGTTTTGATGTGCAGCAATTCGCTGGATTTTACGGGGGCGCCGCTGCATCAGTACGAAATCGCGGTGAAATTGGCGGCTGAGGGTGTGATTAAGCCGATCGTACTTTGCGTAACAGACGGGCCCCTGCGTCAAGCTTACGAACAGCAGGGAATTGAAGTAATTGTGCGCGACAATCCTCTCGAACACATCTACCAGCGCGATGCTTATGATGAAGCCATCCGCAGTTTTAGCACAGAAATTGAAAGTTTAAAAGTAGATGCAATTTATGCCAATACTTTAGAAAACTTTTTTGTAATTGATGCCGCACGGCAAATCGGAATTCCGGCGGTGTGGAACGTGCACGAAAGCGAACCTTGGCAAACTTATTTTAACAGGTTTGGTTCGGAGATTGCGGCGAGAGCTTTAGAGTGTTTTCGCTTTCCTTACAAAGTTATTTTTGTGGCAGATGCCACGCGGGACAGGTATTTGCCTCTCAACAGCCACCACAATTTTACCGTGATTCACAACGGCTTAGATTTGAGCAAACTGGAAAATTCGGAGAACTCTGAATTGGCTAGAAAAACTTTAGGTGTTGCAGCGGAAGATGTGGTAATTCTGCTGCTGGGAACGGTATGCGAACGCAAAGGACAGCAGGATTTAGTTCAAGCACTTTCTCTTTTGCCTGACAAATGGCACAATAAAATTAGATGTTTTATTGTGGGCGATCGTCCCAGTATTTACAGCAATAAATTAGCCGAGTTGGTGGGGGAATTGCCAGAAGAGTTGCGGCAAAGGGTGACAGTAGTCCCGGAAACTGGGGAAACGGGAAAATATTACAAAGCGGCTGATATTTTTGTGTGTACTTCTCGCGTCGAAAGTTTTCCCAGAGTGATTTTGGAAGCGATGGCTTGCGATTTGCCAATTATTACAACGCCCGTTTTTGGGATTAAAGAACAAGTGAGACCGGGAATTAACGGTTTGTTTTACACGCCCGATCGCCCAGAAGAACTAGCGGCCTCACTGCATAGTTTATTGGAAGATAAATCTTTGCGGCAACGGTTAGCAGAAAATGCTAAATATGTGTTAGAGTCGTTGAATAGTTTTGCAGAAATGACTCAAGCTTATGGTCAAATTTTTAGAGAAGGTTATTTTACTACTAAAAAGTAATCCTTCTAGATTCAATGGTGAAAAAGTAGGGCGTCAAATTTCGATCGGCAGGGAAGAGAACACCTCCAAGGAATTAACAGCTAAAAATTACTGGGAGAGTAACCCAACAGCCGCAATTGGGAAGCAGGGTTACTGGTTGTCTAATCCGATTATCGAACAAGCTATAAACCATCGGCTGTCAGGTGGTAAGACTCAAGGTTACTGGCTAACCTGGTTAGTCAAAAAATATTTCAAAAATCGACGCTTCGATCGTCTTTTGTCTATTGGTTGCGGAGTGGGAAATCACGAGATTCTCATGGCTAAATTAGGATTGGCAACTCAAATTGATGCCTTTGACTTTTCCGAAAGTTCTTTAGAAATTGCTAGAAAAGATGCAGCAGCAGCGGGCGTAGAGATTAATTTTTATCAAGATGACTTTAATGTTTTTGCGATTGATGATAATAAAAAATACGATCTAGTTTTTTGCTCTGGTTCGCTGCATCACGTCAAAGAACTAGAACGATGTTTATCAATTGTTCGGGAGTGTTTAAAACCCGATGGATATTTTATTGTCAATGAATACATAGGAGATTGCTACAATATATATAATCAAGCTCAAGTGGATGTCATTAATCGCATTTACAAATGTTTTCACTACACGCTAAGGTCGGGAACAACTGAAAAATTTTCTAGTCCAAGTATTGAGAAAGTATTGGCGAGAGATCCTTCAGAAGCAGTCCGGTCAAAGCTGATACTTCCGTTTTTAGAATTCTACTTTGATGTGGAAGTGTTGAATCTAGCCGGTGGGGGGTTGCTTCACGAACTTTACCCTTTTTTAGATCACGCTCGACTTTCAGACGGAGAACCAAAGAGTGAAACGATCGTCCAGTTATTGCTGGAGATTGAACAAATCTTAATGGAGCAGCCCGGAGGACTATCAAGCGACTTTTGTTTGTGTATTCTGAGACAGAAAAAAAAAAAATGGAAATAATACCGCCTAAAAGAGATTACGAAGAAGCTTGGGATAGCTACGCCCAAGAATGGAAAAACAATAATCCTGAACTCGCTTATTTGGGCGATGAATGGATAGGGAAAGGTGCCGGTGCGGCTAACTCGCTATCAGAATATGAATCCTTGATAGAACAGCAATTTATTGCGCCGTACATCAAAAAAGAACATACGGTTTTAGAAATTGGTATCGGCGGCGGAAAAACAGGTTCGCTGTTGCTGAAATATTGCGATCGACTAATTTGTGCCGACATTTCCAGTCAAATGCTGCAAGCGGCGCGATCGCGCTTGGGAGACGATCGCGTTTCTTACGTCAAACTCGACGGTTTAACATTAGACGGCATCGCTCCAGGTTCAGCCGATGTCTGCTTTTGTTACGATACACTGGTACACGTAGAGCCGGTAGATATATTCAACTACCTGACTCGAATTCCCAAACTGCTGCGGGGCGATCGAATTTGCGTCTTTCACCACAGCAATATTCTCAGCGAATTAGGGTGGCAAAAATTCGCCGGCGAGTGGGACAAAAACCTGCTGGGACGCAGAGACGGCACTGCATTTTCAGTTATGACTGATACAATTATGGAAAAATTTCTCACTCATTTAAACTATGAAATCATCCTGAAAAATACATCTTCAGTACCGCGAGATTGTGTCTGGATCTGCAAAGCGCCAACCCCCAATGAATAAAATTAAAGCTTTTTAGCCGAATCTAAATATTTTATTCCCACTAACAACTGAAAACAGTCAATCGATTTTAGATTTTAGATTTTAGATTTTAGATTGTTATCAGTCAACAGTCAACAGTCAACAGTCAACAGTCAATCGATTTTAGATTTTAGATTGTTATCAGTCAACAGACAACTGAAAACAGTCAACAGTCAACCGACAACAGACAACAGACAACAGACAATGAAAGCATTATTTCTCCATCCCAACTTCCCCGCCCAATACCGCCACATAATCACGGCTTTAGGCGCAGATCCGAAAAATCAAATTGTTTTCGGCACTAAAAACGAGCGCCCAGAGTGGAACATTCCCGGCGTTCGCAAAGCAGCATTTACCCCCAGCCGGGAACCCCACGCGCAGACTCACCAATACGTCCGCCCTTTAGAAAGTGCCGTCATCTACGGACAAGCCGTATTTAGAATGGCAGAACAACTCAAAGCCGACGGTTTCGTACCCGATATTATCTGCGGACATTCCGGTTGGGGGCCGACATTGTTCGTCAAAGAAGCTTTTCCAAATACGCCGCTTTTGTGCTATTTCGAGTGGTTTTATCATGCTATTGGTTCCGACGCAGATTTCGATCCAGCGGAACCTTTAACAGTTGACGATATGGCCAGAATTAGAATCAAAAATGCGCCAATTTTGATCGATTTATACTCTTGCGATTGGGGTTTGTCCCCCACTTATTGGCAGCGATCGCAATTTCCGCCAGAATTACAACAAAAATTATCCACACTCCACGACGGGGTAGATACCGATTACTTCAAACCAGACCCCGGTGCTAAACTAATTTTGCCTAACTTAGACTTGTCTGGCGTTGATGAAATTGTCACCTACGTATCGCGGGGAATGGAACCTTACCGGGGTTTTCCCGAATTCATTGAGTCGATCGCCTATGTACAAGAACGCCGCCCCAACTGTCACGTCGTAATCGTTGGTTCAGAAAGAGTTTGTTATGGGCGTTCTTTACCCAACGGCGAGTCTTACAAAGACTATATGCTCAAAAAAGTACCCCTAGATTTGTCGCGAGTTCACTTTGTCGGGCCCCTACCTTACGGACTGTATTTAAAAGTAATTCAAGCATCCGACGTACACGTTTATTTGACCAGACCTTTTGTACTATCTTGGTCGATGATTGAATCTCTATCAACCGGATGTTTAGTAATCGGTTCCGACACAGGGCCAGTCAGAGAAGTTATCCGCGACGGAGAAAACGGTTTGCTAGTCGATTACTTCTCACCGAAACAAGTAGCCGATCGCATTGATGAAGTTTTAGACCATCCTACCCGCATGGCAGACATTCGCATCAAAGCCCGTCAAACCGCCCTAGAACGCTACAGTTTAGCTAAGATGCTGCCGCAACATTTACAACTGATCGAGCAAGTAGCAAATCGTTCCATGCCGCCTACAGTTGGTATGGAACCAGAACGGGAATTAGCAGCATCTTTTGCAGTGAGAATTTAGCAATAAAGGGTAGTCCTGCATAGTCAGGACTACGCCAATTTTAACAGGAAGAAATGGCTGTACTTGCTTGAAAGTACCCATTTTTGTTACTATTGTTAAAACCCAACTAAATTCCTATGAAATCAACTACTAGGGCGCTGAAAGAATGGAATGTAGCAGTTAATGCTTTGGAACAAGGTCAAACCATTGTGCTGTTGCGGAAGGGGGGAATTCGCGAGCAAGCAGGACAGTTCAATGTCACTGACAAACAGGTTTTGCTGTATCCAACTTTTGAACACCAACAGCCTGATTTATTAAAGCCGGAGTTTGCACATCAAGTCCAGAAAGTTGAATCTGGTTGGCATCCAGAACTTATTAGAATTGGTAGTTGGGCGGAGATTACTGATGTTTTTTTGGTAGCTTGGGAACCGGCAATTACTGCGCTATTTCCGTACCATATTTGGAATGAAAATTTTGTCAGCGATCGCCTGAAATGGAAACAAAATCAGCCCATTTATATTTTATTGCTGCGGGCTTATCGCCTTGCAGAAATCCGCGAAATTCCCTACATTCCTGAATACGGCGGTTGCCGTTCTTGGATCGATTTGGCCGATGCTATTTCGCTGGAGGGAAGCCAAGCTGTTTTGAGCGATCGAGAGTACATTGAACGCTCAAATCAAATCCGCAATCTGATAGCAAATCCTGCGAATGCTTCTGGTTCGCAGAGAGTGACAACCCTGACGGAAGGTAGCCAGGATTTTACTCTTCATTAATAGTTTTTAAGGTACTTTTCGAGAGGCGCGCTTCTACGAAACCCAGCCCAAAATCCGCAACTAATGCCATTAAAGCGGCCGGAATTGCCCCAGCCAAAAGTAACTGATTGTTGACGGTAGCAACGCCCCGGAAAATAAACACCCCCAAGCCGCCGGCACCAATTGCAGCGGCGATTGTAGCGAGTCCGATCGCAATTACTGTGGCAACTCGCACCCCCGCCAGAATCACGCCCAGCGCCAGGGGAATTTCCACTTGCCATAACAGTTGCATATCAGTCATTCCCATGCCTCTTCCGGCTTCCGTAATCGCTGGATCGACGCCGACAATACCAGTATAAGTATTGCGGATAATTGGCAGTAAAGAATACAGAGTGAGGGCGATAATTGCCGTGCGATCGCCTATTCCACCCACTACCGGCACGGGGATTAGCAAGCCAAACAAAGCTAAACTGGGAATTGTTTGCATAATATTAGCAAATCCCAAAATTGGCTTTTTCAATTTGGGTTTTCTCGTGGCTAAAATCCCCAGGGGAATCCCCACAATAATAGCGAAAAAAATTGCAACAGTTACTAAATATAAGTGTTCGCTGGCGCGCCGAATTATCTCAGCGCCATACCGATTTAAAAATTCTATCATTTGGTAATTGGCAATTGTGGTATAATTAAAAATTTCGTAGGGGCGGGTTCACCAATATCTTTAATTCCCAACCATCAGCTTCAAAAACCCGCCCCGCCCATACCCATAAACCAATGATGCGATCGCACATCATATTATTACCCCGTCCCGGGTAATTGCAAACATTCAAGAAATGCCCCAGCTTCTGGATGGTGAGATTTGAGAAAATCATCAGGTGTTGCCAATTCAACCAACCGTCCGTCTTGCATCAAACCAATTCTAGAAGCTAACAAAAAAGCTTCTTGAATCCCGTGAGTCACAAAAATCACTGTTTTGCCCAGTTGCTGCTGCAATTGACCGAATTCCCGCTGTAATTCCAGACGAGTAATCGGGTCTAAAGCACCAAACGGTTCGTCCATTAACAATATCGGAGGGTCAGCCGCCAGTGCTCTAGCGACGCCTACCCGCTGCCGCTGTCCCCCGGACAACTGATGGGGATAGCGTTTGGCGAAGTGCTGGGGGTCGAGGTTGACTAATTCTAACAGTTGCCGGACGCGAGATTGAATACGATCGCCCTCCCAACCTTCTAATTTTGGCACTAAACCGACGTTTTGCTCCACGGTAAAATGGGGAAACAAACCGATTTCTTGAATCACATAACCAATTTTTCGGCGCAGTTGAATTGGGTTCCACTGAGTTGTCGGTTTTCCCATGACAAGAACTTCGCCACTGCTTGGCGTTAGTAAATTGTTAATCAATTTCATGGTAGTAGTTTTGCCACTACCGCTGCGTCCCAGCAATACTAAAACTTCTCCTTGCAGCACTTTGAAATTGAGTTGGTCTACTAAATGCCTGCGGTTGAGGCGATATGTCACGTCGAGGCATTCGACAGCAACTTCCTTATTGAGAGGCATGATTACTTCCGGTGATTTGGGTTTTCAGGAATTTTAGAACTTACAGACAAGGGGCTAGAAACCAGGTTTTTATATTAGGAACTAGAATTAAATAACTTGCATTTTTTGTAGGTTGGGTTGAGGCACGAAACCCAACAATCAAGCGTGGGCTTGGGCGGAGTGAAACGGAGGGTTCGTGCCACGGGCCCAACCTACGGAAGTTATTTAATCCACGATCCTTAGATATTTTGCTGCTTAATACCAATTTAAGGTGAAGTTGCACATATCTCGATCCCCCTAAATCCCCCTGATTGTTGGGGAGTAGGGGTTGACTTTGAGAAGAATCTTGTCCCACCCCCTACTCCCCTTATTAAGGGGGGTTAGGGGGGATCAGATTCTACGGGGCCTCATAAAAAATTGGTATAACCCAAGATTTTTCAGAGAAACCGGGTTTATGAGCGTAAGTCCTAAAATTCAAATCAGCGAGCATCGGGGGACAACTCCCAATTCTAAAATCTAAAACCTAAAATCTAAAATCGACTTGATTTTGCCATTCTAGCAGTAAGGCTCGACATTGGAGGCAAGTTAATTTTTTGAGCAAGTCGCGAATTCCGTCTGGGGTGACAGGATATTCAGCACCGAGAAGTTCGGGGTTTACTGTTGCTGTCGGGTGCAATTCTGCAACAAAACCGTAGAGTTTTTGATTGGAAAAGGAACTGTTTACTGCCCAGCCAATGGTGTTGATCGGTTCGATGCGGGCGATCGCACTTTCTGTCACGCCTAGTTCCCTTTTCATTATAGCTGGAACGGCTGCTGCTGGCGTGGCTTCGGCTGGTACGCGACCGCCGGGAAAATCGAGGGTTGCTTCTGCCACGCCGGGGCGATACATCGGTGTGGGAAACAGCAATTTGTCAGCTTGAATGGTCAAGATTACAACTGAATCTGCTCTTTCTACTCGCCAATATTCTACTGTTTTTCCTTCGGTTGTTTCGAGATGTTCGGCGATTAGTTTTACCCAATGAGAGTTGATTTCTACAAAGCGGTCTAGAGTTTTCCACTGGGATTTTGCAGTTTGGTTCATGTCGGAATTTTTGAAATAAATTAGATATTTTTTGCTATGGTAGCCGATTGTTAGCGAGCGCAACAATAGCCGATCGACCTTTTGAGCTTTGAGCCAGTTTTTTCCTCTCGATTGTAAATTTTTGCTACAACCTTACACATTCGCCTAGATAATTCCGTAACATAGACTACATAATCAAAATTTATCTGCGCCTTCGCTCTGGGTTGTTTCAACCGCGCCCTGGTGCAGACTCTTAGCTAGACAGGAGTAATTATGCAACTGCAAACAGATATTCGTACTTGGCAATCCCAACCAACGCCCGGAAGCTTCGCCAGTGTCCGCGACTGGGAAAAATTTGGCTGCGCCGTACCTGCACCAAAATTGACTCCTTCTATGTGGGTTAAATTGTTCAATCCGCCAACCGCATTCAGCTTTGACGAAGCGTGGCTGTTGTGTGAATCTTCGGAAGAACAGTGGCTAGCTTGGATTCCTGATTATGGCGAAATTTTACTGAGTACACATGAATTTTGCGCTCCTAAATCGTGAATTACGCAGACAAACTTTCATAAACCGGGTGTTAAAATCCATATCCCTCCGGTTCCACGGGATTTTTTGGAAACAAGCTGGTTTCTGCGTAATTATCTCGTTTGCAGTGAGGAATGCAAGTCCTTAAACTTTGATAAGGACTTGCATTCCTCACTACAAACCTCTTATTATGATGTCGTTTCAGCCGATATCATATAATATTATGTCCCATAGATTGACCGCGATTAAAGGCCGGGGCGGGTTTACAGATTTTCCCGTTTCTATTCAATATCTTGGCGAACCCGCCCCTACAGGAATCATGGTTAATTGACCGGACATGATATAATTCCTAATAGATATTAATAGAAATTTCGCCAACAAAAAGAGCAATAGAAAACCTATTGCTCTTTTTGTTCACAAACACTCTCTAGTTTTTATCTTTAAGATAGATAGCGGAAGTTATATCAACTGGCCTCGATTGACCCCAATATCGCTGCGGTGACGGGTTTACTGTATCGATGCTTGCATGGGAGATATTGGTGAACCCGCCCTTACAGCAATTACGGTCAATTTAGCCCCTGTGATATTGCTGGCTTATTTGCAAACTGCACGGTTATTTGCGTTTCTGACAATCGTGCCTACTCTACCATTAATCTGAATCGGGTTCTTGGTGCTGGCTCGAATCAAGAGTGGTTGTTTGGCGAGACATTCTCTGATTGATGCTGCCCAAGCGGTGAGAGATCCGGTGTATTCTGTACGACCCGCTGGGGCGCGAAACTGATCGGTAATTAGGAAATCCGAGGTGATGCTAGTGTCAGTACCAACATTGGTAATAATTGGAAAGTCAAAGGCTCTGGGCAAGGTTCGGTCTTGGATTCTGCCCGGTACCAACTGGTATTTCTTCGATCCACCCCTGTAGTCAATACCTGCTTGAGGGCTGGTGGGAGGGCTTGTTTGAGCCAATGCGGGAACAGGCAAGCTTGCTACCAAAACGGTGCAGGCACTCCAAAATAATTTCGATTTCATTCGATTCATCTCCTCAACTTTATGACGATTAGCACTAATTTAGGTATGCTCAAAAGACACTAGCTTTTATTGAGAAAGCGCCTGATGATATTGAGCTTTTGAGTTTGAGTTCAACTTACCTAATTTATTACCAAACACCTTCAAAAATGTTAAAACTGGTTGGCCTGACAAACTGTAGAAGAGTTTCAGTTGAGTTAGATATTTACACATCTGAAGTTGTTACAGCATTGGGGAGTCGGTTTTACCAGAATGATTCATTTTCGATCGATGTCATTGGAACTTTATCAAATTTTGTCTCAGATATCAAGTTTTGCCGATCGCGTATCCTGTTTTAACACTGGGAAAGCGGCTCGATCGAGGTTTGAGTGTGGCGCGCTATACCAGGGCGAGAAAGATGCTACAGTGCATCGATGGGCGTTTGAGTATTTTCAGGCGACAATAGACAGAGAAGGGGCTTGAAAATAGGTGATTTTAGTGGAAGAGAGTAAATTTATCGACGTATCGGACATTATGGGTGTTCCCGCAGCTCCGGCGGGTTACAAATCGGGCTTTGTGGGTATTATCGGACGCCCGAATGTCGGAAAATCAACGCTGATGAATCAGTTGGTGGGGCAGAAAATTGCGATTACTTCGCCGGTGTCTCAAACGACGCGTAACAGGCTGCGGGGCATCCTGACGACACCGGAAGCACAAATTATTTTTGTAGATACTCCCGGAATTCACAAGCCACATCACCAATTGGGCAAGGTTTTGGTGCAGAATGCCCGCACCGCGATTCAGTCGGTGGATGTGGTGCTGTTTGTGGTGGATGGTTCCGTGGAATCGGGAGGGGGCGATCGATATATTATCGAAATTCTCAGCAATTGCAAAGTTCCGGTGATTTTGGGGATGAATAAGTTGGACGAACAACCGGAGGATTCCGTGTTGATCGATCGAACTTACGAGCAAATTGTCAATCCTGAGTGGCCTGTAGTGAAATTTTCCGCTCTCACGGGCGAGGGTGTCGAGCCGCTGCAACAATTGTTAATCGAACATTTGGAGGTTGGGCCTTACTATTATCCGCCAGATTTGGTGACTGACCAGCCGGAACGCTTTATTATGGGCGAATTGATTCGGGAACAGATTTTGCTGCTGACGCGGGAAGAAGTGCCGCATTCCGTAGCAATTGCGATCGACATAGTTCAAGAAGAAGCAAAAATTACGCGCATTCTGGCGACAATTCACGTCGAACGGGATTCCCAAAAAGGCATTTTAATCGGTAAAAGCGGCAGTATGCTCAAGTCGATCGGCAGTGCGGCGCGAGAACAGATTCAAAAGTTAATTGAAGGTAAAGTATATTTGGAATTATTTGTCAAGGTGCAGCCGAAATGGCGGCAGTCGCGCACTCGTTTAGCGGAATTGGGCTATCGCGTGGAAGAGTGAAACTTTGGCAGTTGGCAGTTGGGGTTCTTTCGTTCTTTAGAGCTCTTGCAAAACATCCTTTTCATCAATTGATGGGACGGGCTCTCCGGCCCATCCCACAAGAAAAAATAAATCTTGTGGGATGGGCCGGAGAGCCCGTCCTAATTATTTTTGCAAGAGGTCTTTTGAATCAAGAATCGAGCACGACTTTCGCTCTGAGAGAGCTTCATCTGGTACCGAGAGTCGGTACAAACCCCCGCTTAACAACTAGAACGCCATTCCAATAACAGTACATTGACATACTCCCCCGGCTCTTATCACGGGGGATTCTAAGCTCAGACAGCGATTGCAGGCATAGCCTGTCTAACATCGCCTAACTTAACGGTTGATGCCCCAACCGCACAAATGTTCTTAGCTGCATTCTCGTCTCTGTCGTTCACGTTCTGACAGGACGGACATCGCCATTCTCTCGTATTCAAATCCAACTTTTTTAGGACGTGTCCACAATGATTGCAAGTCTTAGAGGATGGATACCACTGATCGACGAAGATCACCTGCTTATTTTTTTTCTTGGCAACCCATTCGAGAATTTGGAGAAATTCGCCGAATGCAAGGTCTGAGATTTTACGTCCCCAAAGTCGTTGCATTCCTTTTAGATTCAACGTCTCAAAGCACAGCATATCGAACTTATCAGTTAGTTCGTGAGCCAATTTCCAGAACCAATCAGAGCGACGATTCACTACATCCTCGTACTTGCGAACTAAATTGAGTCTTGCTCTTTCCCGGTTCGCTGAGCCTTTCCGTTTTTTGGAATGCTGACGATTTGCTTTCTTAATAGCGTTAAGGGACTGTTTCAGAAATTGCGGTGATTCGATTTTCGTTCCATCTGAGCAGGTGAGAAACGTTTTTAAGCCGAAATCTTGCGCCAGCGATTCTACTCGTCTCGACTTTGGTTTCAGGTTCTTCAACGCTGTCAACGACCACAACCATAAATAGCTCTCCTAATGTCGTGCGTTTAATGGTTAACGTCTTGACCGTCCCCTCTATCTCTCTGGAATTCCAATACTGATAAACGCGATTCCCAATCTTAATTCGATTGCCGCCTAAGAATTTGTAGCCAGCTTGCTTGAGAGTGAACGATTTGTATCTGCGAACTTTCTTGAATCCGGGCGGTCTAACTCCTTTCTTGTGATGCTTAAAAAACAGTTGGTAGGCGATCGAGATTCGTTGGCAGATATCCTGCACAGCTTGAGAGCCGACCGTTTGCCAGAACGCTTTACGCTTTCTCTGTTTGGCAATATGCGATTGAAGTTTTGCACAATTCAAATGCTTTCCCCACATTCGGTAGTACCGTTTATGGAGTGCAATGCAATGGTTGTAGATCACCCCGGCAGCATTGATACTTCGCTTGAGGTGTCTATTCCGCTTGCTTTGATATAGCTTAAACTTCAATGTTTTCATGCTATTATTGTAGATCATATAGCTATACTTTGCCATGAAAAAGAGCGTATTTCTTAGGCTGACTGATGAAGAGTTTGAGAAGCTAGAATCTTACTGCGAATCACGCGGTAGATCGAAATCAGATGCTCTAAGGGAGCTCATTAGAAGCCTTAAGCTCAAAAAAATCCGTCAAGCGAAGGACGAGGCTTTAGACCCTATTTTTAGGTAAACTGAGAGCAGCTCCATTCGCCCCAGTTGACCTATGCCGCGTTGGTTCAATACTGCTGGCCCATGCCAAGAAGACATTCATTACGCACTGTCGCCCACGGTACGCTTACCAAGCTTAGAACGGTTAATCGCTCAACGCAACTATTTCGTCATCCATGCACCCCGGCAAGTGGGAAAAACCACCGCCATGCTGGCGTTAGCCAAACAACTCACCGAAAGCGGACAATACACCGCCGTGATGCTGTCAGTTGAAGTCGGCGCACCCTTCAGTCAAGACATTGCGGGTGCAGAAGAGGCTATTTTGGGGGCTTGGCGAGATAACATTTCCGTCCGTCTCCCACTCGAACTGCAACCGCCTGACTGGACAGCGATGCAATCGGGGGGACAGAAAATTCGGGCTGCTTTACAAGCTTGGGCACAAGTTTCATCTCGTCCTTTGGTCATTTTGATCGATGAAATTGACGCACTACAAGACCAAGCTTTGATTTCTATTCTGCGCCAATTACGCGATGGTTATCCCAATCGCCCGAAAGCGTTTCCGCAATCGGTGGGTTTAATTGGTTTGCGGGATGTTCGCGATTACAAAGTGGCTGCGGGGGGAAGCGATCGACTCCATACATCCAGTCCGTTTAATATTAAAGTGCGATCGATTACTCTCAGAGATTTTAATGCCTCTGAAGTCGCGGAACTCTACGCGCAACATACCCAAGATACCGGGCAAGTTTTTACACATGAAGCCGTAGCCTTAGCTTTTGAACTGACTCAGGGACAACCTTGGTTAGTGAATGCTTTAGCTAAGGAAATTGTAGAAGAATTAGTTACCGATGAATCTATAGAAATTACACCCGACCATATTTTAGAAGCCAAAGAAATTCTCATAAAACGACAAGATACGCATTTGGATAGCTTGGCAGAACGACTGCGAGAAAACCGAGTTAAAGCCATTATCGAGCCGATGCTAGCCGGACGAGAATTGCCAGAATCTTCTAATGACGATCGCCAATACCTCGTAGATTTGGGCTTGCTCAAACGAGATCCAGCCGGGGGTTTAGTTATAGCCAACCCAATTTATCGAGAAGTGTTGCCGCGAGTTTTGGCGCAAGGGCCGCAAGATAGTTTACCGATTATCCGTCCGAGTTGGTTGAACGATCGCGGCGAACTACTACCAGATGCACTCCTGCAAGCGTTTCTCGCGTTTTGGCTACAGCATGGCGAACCGTTACTCAAAAGTGCGTCTTATCCCGAAATTGCCCCTCATTTAGTGTTGATGGCATTTCTGCATCGGGTGATTAATGGTGGGGGAACGTTGGAGCGGGAATATGCGATCGGACGCGACAGAATGGATTTATGTTTGCGTTATGGTGACGTAACATTGGGAATTGAACTGAAGGTTTGGCGAACTCGGAAAGTCGATCCGTTGAGTAAAGGGTTGGAACAGTTAGATGGATATTTGGCTCGATTGGGACAAGATGAAGGGTGGTTAGTGATTTTCGATCGACGCGAGAATGCGCTCGAATTAGAAGAACGATTGAATACTGAAATTCATCTGACACCAATGGGGCGAACGGTTACAGTTATTCGTGCGTGAAGAAGTTGTGATGAATGTCTCGATTTTTGCGATCGCCCTAGTGTGCGATCGACTCTAAATGCTCTCTAATCTAAAATCTAATATAGATAGGTTTTTTCAGTGCGATCGCTTAAGTGATTGAGTAGAATCGTGCGGCGAACTCTATCTAGGAAAGGAGATTCCGATGGCGAGTAAGAAGGGGTTGACATACATCATCGATATGCGGGATCTTTAGACTATAGCGGTTCTCCTTAATATAAGGTGTACGCTATTCTTTGAAGTCCGTCCGGATTTTCGAGGCTTTTTCTGTATCTCACCTACTTCTAGACCATAATTATACTAAACCTTCGGGAGGTGATTGTGATGGAGAAATTTGAGAACAAAACTGACTTACTATGCACGGCATAAGGAAAGATCGCCTTCCTAGTGAATTCACTATCCTGTCAATGTGATTTCACTAGAAAAAAAATTTCTGTATCTTTTAAGTGGAGTTTGCTAGTTGCTATGACCTATTACCAAATACCTGATCTTGAAACGCTACATAGCACAAGCACGAGTGATTTGAGTTTTCTGGTTGGCAAAACTGATAACTCCTACCTGGTTGGTATTTATATCGATTTCCCTTGTTATAAATGCGTCAAATCAAGATTTAGGTCTTCAAGCTGGTTTGAGAGCAGCAAATATAGAGCCTTGGCTGATGAAGAACTGCTCAAAATAAGTGAGCATATAAAAGATGAAATTGCTTCTTTTCACCCAGGAGTTATTTGGGAGTTGGATTCAGATCAGCTTTTCCTTATTAAGCAACATAAGCTATTGCCCAATCCAAAATGTTCAACATGCTGCCATGAGTTCTGAAAATAAACTTATTTTGTCCATGTCTGACTTCTCAAGTTTAACTACGTGGCAAGAGGAAATTTTAAGTTCTGTTTTTAGCGATAAAGTAGGAATTATTAATGCTTTCCTGGAACACAAGGAGTTAAGCTCATACGGTCTATCCATGCTTCAAGCATTGACTACAAAAACTAGCTATCTTTTCTCATTATCAAAAGACGTTTAAAGCGGTGGGCTAGGAGTAAAGTTTGACTACAGTATGACGCTTAATACTTGTATTAGCGAAAGTATTGAACGTTATTGTATGCAATTAATTCCTGATGGTGATCTTGTCCTATGCAAACTAGATGATTTACCAAATCGACACAAGATAAATTGCTTTAACACTTATACTCCTGAGCAGTACAAAGAAAACAGCGATGCTTTTATTAATCCTTATGAGGATGAAATTTTATGGACAAAAATATATAATTCTAAAGTACATGAAGATTATATTTATAATCCTGCAAGTTTAGTATATTTGCCGTTTGAACTACAGAAAAATGTTGCTGAAACTTCTTCTACGGGCGTAGCAGCTCATCTTAATATCTCTGAGGCAATAGCTTCAGGCATTCTGGAATTAATTGAGCGTGACACTCTCATGATTAATCACTTCCAAGATTTAAATCCTCCTGAGTTAGATATTAACTCTGTTCTCTCCAATGTGAGGAGTCCTGATTTTATAAGAAAGATATTATCTAACTACAATGTCAAGATATACAAGCTTTTTAGTGATATTAAAATCCCTATATTTCTTGCATATGTATGGACAGATGATGGTGGTCTCCATTTGGGAATAGGTGCTTCTGCTAGTCTTGATGCCGAACAAGGAATTTTCAAGGCGTTCCAGGAATGTTTATTTACATATTTTTACTCGAAAAATATGTTGCACCTTAGAAAAACCATAAAAGATGATATTTCTTCTTTATATGAACACTTCTTGTACTATCAATCCAACTATTTCTTTGGCTTGATAAAAAACCGTGATGTGATTCAGTTTGAAAATGTTCAATTTAACCCTTCTTACCTAGATAACCAGCTTTCTGAAAATAATCTTGATGTATACTATAAGAATTTAACTACACCTGACATAGAATCACTGCCGATACAAGTGGTAAAAGTAGTTATTCCTGGACTTATCGATCTAAATAAATCATTTAAACTCAGAAGATTAGGTGCAAGACGTTTCTGGGAAGTACCTGGGAAATTAGGACTCAGGTGTTCAGCAAAACTGTTTGATGAACCACATCCATTTCCCTATAGAAACGCCGTATAGTTTGTGTACTTATCAATTTTTAGGAGAATTATCAATGATTAACCTTTATGAAGCGAGTGAAAACCCTATCAATAATGTCGGTAAGAAAGCCTACAACTTATCGCTATTAATGCGTAACGAAATGAATGTTAAAGAGGGCAGGGTTTTGACAGCGCAAGATATTTCAAGTGGCTTTCTTCTAGATAGTAGTAACTTACTAGACTCATTAAAAAATGACGTATATGCTGTTAGAAGCTCTGGTATAGGTGAAGATAGTAGGGAGTTTAGCTGGGCAGGTCAGTTCCTTACCCTTTTGAATATCAAGAAAGAATATCTCTCTGACGCTATTGCCAGAGTTATTTATCATTCTCATTCGAGTAGTGGGCTTAGACTCTATTCAAGATTTGCTAGTAACCAACCAAGTCATGATACTTCACCGACGTTAGCAGTTATTATACAAGAAATGGTTATTCCATTGTATTCAGGAGTTATCTTTACTAGAAACCCTGTTGATGGCAGTAATCATTTGATTATTGAAGTGGTCAAAGGGTTTGGAGAAAGTCTTGCTTCAGGTAGAAAAACGCCGAAAAGATATATTTATGACTACTTTTCGCAGCGATTCATCGAGACAAAACCAAATGGTATTCAATTAGATGAACCAACTCTTAGGGAATTGTTAAATGTTGCTAATTCAATTAAACATATTTTTCAATGCGATCAAGATATTGAGTTCTCTATTGAAGCAAGCACTGGCAAGTTATTCATCAACCAAGCTAGACCAGTTACCACTCGTCGTATAGATGATCGACAACCTTCCCAAAGTGATTCTCAGCAAGAAATAAGGGGAGGAATAGCTGCCTCTGCAGGTTTAGTTCGTGGACAAGTTGTAATGGCACAAACTGCTCATGATAAGCAGGCAATGGATTTGCTTAGTAGAGATACGGTTTTGGTCACTAAGTTTACAGACCCTGAGTTTATTCCAATGCTATTAAAGTTGATGAACGGTGGGGCTTTGGTTACAGAAGTGGGTGGGATGCTATCGCATGCTGCCATAGTCGCAAGAGAACTTGGTATCACGGCAGTAGTAGGAGTACCTCAAATAACGGAAATTTTGCGTACTGGTCAGCTTGTGGAAGTTGATGGAGATCGAGGTCATATTAGAGTTTTAAACTAGGTATATATCAGGGCTGTACTACAGTTTGTTTGGAGTCGTTTAGCAAGGAACAAGGAACAGATAGAACAATGAACATATATCTAAAGAAAAGAATTATCCCAAGCCATTGGAAAGCCGAAATCGATGATTTCATTGATGCACAGCTTCTCAATGCAAATCGTTATTTCGCTGAAACTCATATCTTACTCGGCAAGCTGGTTAATGAAACACTTAAGGAAGAGCCTCAAACATTTTACGAAAATCTGGTGCAAAGATGGAAATGGCATCATACTTTTTATGAGGAATATTTAGAGCCAGCCTTACTTGATCTTATCGAAGATGATGTATTTGAAATTTCTCCTCGGCAACTTGATTTTATAGTGAAAATTTATCATGTTTGTGTTGCCGTAGATAAAGCCACTTTAGTTTACTCTGCCGCAATTAAAAAATATGTCCAAAATTGGATTGATGAGAGTTTGATTTCTGATGAAATCATTACTTCGCTTATTACGCCCAATGAAAAATCATTTTTTTAGAGTATCAGCTTGCTCATTTGCAATATATTCTTGAATGCAGAAGAAACGCTTCATCGGATTTGACTGAGAACTTACGTACTGCTTTACTGAATAAATATCATATTGGAGATTCGGAAATTTATGAGAGTCGTTTGAGAAAGTTTTCTTGGGTTGATAATCTTGATTTAGATGATATTAATTTGACCGTACAAGGCTTAGAGAAGTCTGTTCCAGTAATCAGAAAGTATGACACTATCCCACAAGAATTTATAAGAAAAATAATTGCTTTTGACAACCGAGACGCATATTTTATTTTAAGGACTTTTATCGGAATTTCTGGGTTTGTCTTGCGAAGTAAGATTCTTGAATATTTAAACAAAGCTAAAATCCTAAAGAATGAGGGAGAAATTTATAGTTATAACGATCAGGATATTATCGCAGGACTATATCATTTCAAAGAATATAGAAAATCTGTTTTGAGAAAAAATGTTTCTGGGTATATACAAACAGATTATACATATACTGCAGTTTGCTTAATGATGGTTCTGAACTACTATGGAATTGTTCCAAGTAGTCCTAATGTAGAACAGAAATTACACTCTTTGTCTTGCTCTAAATATACTTCGGGCGAGCATTATTCGGGGGTAGTGCTAAACAAGTAATGATGCATTATAATGAGGGATGAAATACCAAATAGCACCGATATGGTTGTCTAATGATTTGGAAAATGACAAGGTTTTGCGTACTAAGCGAGAAACGCGCTGGCGTAAGGTGTTGTTGAATCGTTCAATATAACTGGTCTTACCCGTTTCTTTACCGACAGCTTGATGACGCTTTTTCGGTAGCACTGCTCCATAGGCAGCCCAGAAATCGGTGTGAGCAACCGCACACTGCCGGTAAACCTGAGGTAAGGAATTCCATAATTGACGGGCTGCCGCTTCGTCCCTTGCTCCAATATAAACACCGACAATTTCACGAGTATTGGAGTCCAGAGCTAACCAGACCCATTGCTTGTGCCGTTTGTCAGCGACAAATGACCACAACTCATCGCATTGAATCGTTAGCCTCCCCCTTTTTTTTTGCGTCACCTGCACACTTCGAGGCATCATGGCATATTTCTGGTTGACGTAGGTTTGGAGCCATTGTTCAGAAACCTGCGCTGCACGGGCAATTCCAGCCAGGGAAATGCCTTCTAGCAGCAATCGATCAATCAGTTCCCCTGTGGCTTGAGCAATCACTTTTTTAGTCGATTGTTCTACAAACTGTCGTCGGCAGTGATGGCATTTGAACCGTTGTTTACCGTTGTGGATACGACCATTTTTGACTGTTTGAGAAGACGCACAAATGGGGCAGCTTGGCATGATAGGAAAGCATAAGCACGAAATTCTACTCCTCTATCATTACATATTTAGCACTACCCTTGTCCCAATATGAAAATATGTGCGATATTATCGCCAATATTCCAAGGCGACTAAGACCTGTTCTTCGAGAGTTAGGATGGTGCGACGTCCTCTTCTGTCTTTAGGATTTTCTAGGGCAAAGTTTTCTAAGGCATTAACCATTGCTTTTAGGGTTTGAATCTTGATACCAAATCTACGTTGAAATTGATCGGGTTTCAAATTTAGGTAAGATTGATTTTTCATGATTTACTTATTTTGTAACGACCAACAGAACTTTCTAGCATTTTATCCTGTTTCTAGCAAGGCAAGAGTGCAAATAAGTCAGGAGTTTGGATTCAATCAACTCTCAGCAAAGATTTTCATTATATCATAAAACTATTTTCCAAGAAATCTATTAAGTTATTTATTTTTCATTCCTAAGTATCCCTTTTGAATCGGGAAAAGTTGTTCATTTTCCTCCGAGTGAATGTGCAATTTGTCCTCTGAGATCCGACTGCACAAATAGTAAAAGAGGACGTAGTGTATCAATTCATCCTGATGAAGCTTTAATGCAAGAGTTGCGAGCGCGTCAATCCACTACCACTGGTCGTCTTGACTTGAGAAAGCGTACTACAGTTGAACATTGTCTAGCCCATATTGGTCATTGGCAGGGGGACCGTGCCCGGTATCTTGGACAAAGGAAAAATCTCTTCGATTTACGTCGAGTCGCTGTTGTCCATAACCTCCATGTCATTGCTCGAATATCTAAGCTTTTGCCAATTCAACCGGGCATAGAGTCGAATTCAGTGGCCGGGTAATTGCATACATCTCTTTTGTTGTCAACTTCTAATACTGTACCGACGCCCTAGATGATCTAGGTTTTCTACTTTCATCTGGGATGCTTTCTGCATGGGCTGCTGAATCCTGATTTGAGCGTTCATCGATCTCGCCAGTTTACACTATTTTTGGTGATGATTGGTTACGGAAGAGCGATCGCAATTAACGCTTTTTCGCGGCTGTGAGCGCGTTACGGATACGTAATAAACTTGGTTTTTTACCGAGCGCAATTTTAACTGATATCAGATTTAACTCACGCCCTCACGTCAATTTTCCAGAATGGACTACTGGGTAATGCTGAGTGACCGAGATAGTTGAGTATTTCTACTCATGATGGTCTCGGATGATTCACTTTTACCCCCTCAATCCGCCGGTAGTGCCAGTTGGGGGTGCGGAATGTGGGTTAAAGTTAGCTATTTTTTTCTCTAGTTCCTCTGCTCCTTTTTGCAGCATTGCTAGCTAAAATTTAAATCTATCCATGCTAACGGGGTGACAACCCCGTCAGCTTTGTCGGATTATCTGCTAAGTAAATCCCGATTTTGTTTGGCCGGCAAATAGTTAGGATCGATTTTAAGAGCTTCTTCAAAAGCATTGAGTGCTTCTTGATAGCGCTTTAAGTGGAAGAATGCCATTCCTTTGGCAACCCAAATGCCGACCAGCTTCGGATCGAGCCGGAGGGCTTGCTGATAGGAATTCACAGCTTCTTCGTACTGCTTCATTGATTCTAAAGATAACCCTCGGTTGAACCAAGCTGATACAGAATTCGGATCGGTGGCGAGCGCGCGATTGGCAGAGGCGATCGCCTCCGGATACTGCCCCAAGCGCCACAACACAGCACTGCGATTTGCCCAAACAGAGGCGAGGGAAGTCGCAGGGACTAAACTAAGATCGCCGACGATCGCTCGATCGTAAGCTGCGATCGCCTCTTGATAGCGCTGCATGGCGTTGAGAATTCCCCCTCGATTAAACCACCCTTGAAAGTAGTTTGGGGCGATCTCAAGGACGCGATCGCTCGCTTGCAGTGCTTCTGCGTATTTTTGCGCTTGCCAAAGGATGACGCTTTTCGCATTCCAAGCGAGGTCCCAGTTTGGCCTCAAACTTAGGGCGCGATCGGCAGATGCTAGGGCCTCTTCAAATTGACCCAATCCTGCCAGTGCTTGACCCCGCTGGAGGAAAGCGTCAGCTGGTCCGCTTTCGTCCCATTTGCCATCTCCTTGCCATGCTTTCTCACAAGCATTCAAAGCCTCTTGATAATTCCCTAACTTGTTGAGTGCTGCACATAAATTCACTAAAGCAAAGGCATAATTCGGGCTGATTTTCAACGCTGTTTCTAGCGAGCTGCGTGCCTGAGCATAGCGGTTTAATTGATTTAAATTTGCCCCTTGCTGCGCCCAAGCTATTGCCAACGACGGAGCGTTCGCCGTGGCTTGTTCATAAGAATTAACCGCTGCTTCCCAGCGCTCTTGGGTATTTTTTTTAACACATTCATTGGTCAAAACAATGGTCATTGGTAAGGCAGTCTCGGTTGAGGAACAACTTCCTAAGACTTCTGGGACTTGCCCCCAACGGCTGAAGGCAAACCCCCGCCAAAACCAAGCTTGAGCGGGAAAACTTTCCCCCCAATTCTCATTCACTTGTAAAGCGCGATCGCAAGTCGCAATTGCAGCTTCGTATTGCCTAATTTCTGACAGCACTCGGCAGCGGCTTACTAAAGCAAAAGAATTTGGCCCTTCTACCTTTAACGCTCCTTCAAAAGATTCTAAGGCTTGAGGATAATGTTGTTTCCGCTCCTGCGCTAACCCCCGGCTTATCCATGCTAAAGTTGGCGAAAATTCACCCCAATTTTTATTGACCTCTAGAGCGCGGTTGCAGGCGGCGATCGCCTCGTCTTGCCGACCTAATGCTGAAAGCGATCGGCATTGCTGCGTCAGGGCTAGCGAATCCTGAGAACGGATTTGCAGAGCCGCCAAACTTGATACTAATGCTTCCTCATATTGCCGTAGATTCAACAAGATATCGCTGCGGACAGCCCACAGAGTTGCGTTTCTTTTTTTTAAATTAATTGCCTGATTGCAAGCCGACAAAGCTGCCTCATATTTGTGTTGACTCCGCCAAACGCTACAGAGAGAAAAATAGTAGTTAAAATCTCCAGTAACAGGGACAGATTGGGAAAGCCTGTCTGGATTATTTCTTTGGGCAGTTTCTGCTACTGAAATCTGCGGTTGCAAGCTGATATTTAGAACTAGGTTTACTGCACCGATCCAAGCTAAAATACTTTTCATAACTATCGCGAATTGCTCACTATTAAAGCTGAAGGAGGTTATTGACTTCAATCAAACTGAGGAGAAACTTCCATTGGTGAAGGCTGCAGGGAAGGGGTTGGGGAAGGAGTTGTAGAAGGATCTGAGGAAGATTGGCTGTTTGGCTGCGGATTGTCCTGAATTAGAGGCGGCGGGGTTGGTATATTTAGCTTAGGTAAACTTGGCGACGAAGAAAGGTTGTTTGGCTGCGGATTGCTCTGAATTAGCGGCGGCGGGGTTGGTATATTCCGCTTAGGTAAACTTGGCAATGAGGAGGGGCTTGGTGGAGCAGCCGGCGCAAAGATAGAGGAATTTTTTCCCGCCTCCCCTGGTGCTATTGGCAGATTCCTCGGTTTGGGCGCAGGCAATTTTTTACTGTCAGTTCCTTGAGGGGAAAGAGGACGCGGCAGTACGCCTTTTACATCTGGTTTTGAGGGGGAATTCACGGGAGGCGATACTTTCTCAATGGTTACAGTTCTACTCAATCTCTGACCATTAATTCCTGTTACTAACAGGGTAATTGTTTCGCTACCTACTTGCTGGCTGATGGGATAAGAAATTGCCCCTTCCAAACTAACTGTTCCAGGACTAGGCAGCAATTCAACTTTGGTATTTTTATCTCCTGCAACTTTCCACGAAATTACCAAGTTGCGAGCCGGACTTAGGGGATTTCCTTGCAGAATATATTTGGGTAGAGCTTCTTGACCATTAACGGCAAGTTCTAAAATTCTCAGGGGAGCTTGATAAGAATTGATTCTAATATTTTCCGTCTTTTGCGAAATCGTAACTTGATTATTAGCTTGCTTCGGAACCACAAAGACTTCAAATATATAGTCTCCTGCTTTCCTCACCTTTGTGGGAACTTTCCGGCAAATTAAGTTGGTTTCCCACGCACAATATAAGCTTAATTCTGAGGGAATCCCGTTCAGAAAATTGTAGGTTTTTAAAGGAGCAATGACTGTCCCGTCTACTTGTCTGCCAACTATTTTTAACTCTTGCAATTGTTCGGGATTGGCAATTTGCCAGTTTAAAGCAATAGATGCTCCTCTACCTCCCTCTCCAGTTGAAATATTAGGAGAAATAGTATCTAAACCGCTGGCTATTTCTTGATAAATAGGTTTGGTGGAACTGAATTCCACAATTTTCGGCAATGCCAAAGCTCCAATTTTAATCGTGCTAGTCTTCTGGGAATCTGCTAACTGTTCGCCTTTTTTGGCAAAAATTTCCATTTGAAAAACGTAGTTTCCCGCTTGCTGTGCGTCGGTGCGGACATTCTGGCAATTCAAAACTCTTTCTAACCTACAAAAATCTTGGAGTTCGCGAGGAATTCCTTGGTTAAAATCATAGAAAACGGCTGAGCTAAGAGCGATGCCACTTTCAGGAGATATGCCAACTATTTTGATTGCTTGTAATTGTTGGGGGTTACGGATCTGCCAACTCAAAGAAATTGCATCTCCCGTCGCTTCTTGATAGAGAGAAGAAATGGAAGTAAATTCCGCAATTTTCGGCGGTGTAGGCGGACGAAACAAAAACCACCAAATTAGGAAAATTAGTGAAGTAATCGCCCCTGCACCTGTTAAAAGTAGTAAAATCAAGTGCCACAAAGGGCGTGCTTCCCAAATTAACGTTCCTTCTAAGCGTTCCGGGACTGGCAGTTTGTAAGTATCTGCAAATTCTACATAAAATTGAATGGGAAGACCCTTCCCAAACCAAGGACGCCGCCACCATTTATTTGGTTTAACTCGCAAATCAATTTGACTGGTTGCTTGCGAGCCTATTCTAACTTCTTCGGGAGAGAAACTATAGGTACAAATTGGCTTTTCTGTGCCTTCTAGCAGACTCAAGTTAATTTCCCGCAGCGTGTTGCCCGAATTAGCAAGCAACAGGCGAAACCATCCTGCTTCTTGCCCTACTTTCGCAATCATGGTTTGCAGTTCGGGCATTAACTTATAGATGGGATTAACTTGTAAATACACCACATCCATCAGTACCAAGTCTAGGTGATTTACCGAACTTAAACGGAAAGCGGGCGTGTAATTCCCTGCTTTAATATTGAGGGGAAATAGCAATCGCAACTGGACGTGTCCTTTGGCTCCGGGATTGAGTGCTAAACTTTCCCGTTCTGTAACTAATCCTTCTTCTACCAGTCCTTCTGGATAAGTAATTGTAAACCAATTGGAGGGAAGATCGGGAGAAGTCAAGCGGAAGCGATCGACGCGATCGGAACGGTTATAAACTACTATTGTTATATCTAGAGGGTGTCCTGGCTGAATGGCAGCAGGTTGGATGGCACTAGTAGCAGGTAAAATTGCAAAAGTGGGATCGTTAACCCGAACTGCAGACTGCACGGGTGGTAATACTTGAAGTTGCGCTTCATGGCGAATGGGCGTATCTTCTGGGTAGTGTTGGGGTGCGTCAATAACCAGCAAATATTTGTAAGTATTAGGGGTGGCATTCATAGGAATTGCCAACCGAAATGTAACTTCAGCGCTGGAATGATTGGCAAGGGCTAAACTTTCATAAGGGGAACTACACCACTGCCGCAGCAACCCTGAACTTTCATCAATATAAATATTAATAATAGCGCCTTGGTTGCCTTGATTCGTCACCGTCACCCGCAGTTCAAAGATTTCGCCGGCAAAAGCAGAAGTGCTTTCCGAGGGATTAACAATTACAGCTAGAGGTTTGGTCGAAGTGCTAATTTCTTGCTTGAATGCGTCATTCAAGCTTAGAGCAGGACTGTTGTTTGAAGGAATTTGCTGTACCATAGTTTTTTATTGTTAAATTAAAGTAGAAAGGGAACTCACGGGTTTTTCGTGTTCAGGGCGATCGCTCAATATTTCTGCGAGAATCGCAACCTAAATCCTCCCGTCTTTTATCTTTTCCAACTCTCACTTGAGTATCGTCGCTCCCACTGGCAATTAAAACTTGGCCATCAACTAACTTGAGATGAACACTGTTAATTTTTTTATTATTATAGGAGTGGGTAACTTTCTTTTGAACCACTTCCCCGTTTCTCAGTTCTCTAGCTCGTTTTCCTTCGGAAGTTAACGCCCAAAGAGTTACTTTTCCGTCATCTCCCCCACTCGCTAAATAGCACGCATTTTCACTCAAAGAGATGGAGCGAACCGCTTCACCTTCTTTGCTATGGAACCAGCGATCGAGCATTTGGCAAGGGCCTTTTCCCTCCAGGCAAGATCGCATATCCCACAGCATTATGTTACCTTTATTATCAGCCGTTGCTAAAATGTGAGGAGCCAATTCTGCGGTGTCCACAGTTAAGATGTAGTCGTCTTGACTCCCCAGAGGGTAGGGAACTTTAAAGGTGCGATCCGTTGATAAATCCCAAAGCACTAATTGGTTGTATCGCCCAGCTACCACTAAGTTATTATTGTTATCTCCGATTAGCTTGAGAGCATAAACAGCAAAGTCAAATTGTTTTTTATTCATAAGCCGATTGCTTTTCTTGAACATCGCTTCCCGCCGCAAAGTTGTGTCCCACTGGATTACTAAGCCGCTGCCATGACCGCTGAACAATGAGCGAGAATCAGGAGCAAATTCTAGAGCAAGTACCCGGTCATCCTTTTGATAATAAAAAGCGTCAATTAGCCCCGATCCTCCGGTTAATTCCCAAAGTTGAATTTCACCATTTTCCAATCCGGCTGCGATGATATTATTGTCAATAGGTCGATATCTCACAACTCGGACTGCTTTATGAGCGTTGCCAATTTCACTGAGGAATTGATTGGTCAAAGGATCAAAAAAACCAGCTACCCACCAGAGAGCAGTTGTTTCATCAGTCGAGCCAGTTACTAAGGTGCTTGCTAATCCATTAAATTGCACAGAATTCACTGCTTTTTCGTGTCCAAAAGAAGGATTGTCTGGATTGAGCCAAGAAAAGTACCAACCTAACCACAGCAACAATAATCCACTTCCCATTAGCAACCAACTCGGGATGAGTGGTAATACCTTAAGCTGTAAGGTTTCACTTTGAGGAGAAGTCCCTCCCAACCGCTGATCGGATAACTCGGCCACAACTTCAATCAATAAGTTTTTCACCCTCCCAAACCAATGTCGCTTAACTTTTGCTACTAAGAGCATTTGATTAGTGTCGCCAATTGGTAATTCAACTTGTTCGGGAATAAGGGAATATTCGATTGTTTCTTCACTTTCAACGTCAACGTGGCAAATCTGCTTGATATTGCTCAGGTTCTCAAAATTGAGTTGGTAAGTAATTGGATCGGAACGCCAAAAATCTCTTCTTCGGGAGGGGACACGGTGTTGCTGAGGAGAACATCTAAACAACAACGATCCTTGTGGTAAAACCAACAAACTCCCTGCAACTTTCGAGGATAAACCATTCGTCAGGGTTGCTTCAATAGTAAAAGGGTAAAGTTGACTAGCTGCTTGGGTAGTTTCAGGAATTTGGCACAGGAAAACCGCTTCCACGCGATCGCGCGGTGCAACGTGCACAACTTGTTTGTCTTCAATTAACCAGGTCGAATCTATTCCAGACAACTGCAATACGGCATTAGCAGGTTGGTAACTGGGATTGTAGATTTGAACGGGAATCTTAAGCAACTGCTGGGGATAAACTTGAAATTCCGGCACCGGGAGGGTTAATGATAAAGCAACTCCGCTGGTTCCTTCCTGTACAGTTAAACGCAGAACTTGCCGTATTTCATCTTGAAGCTCGATGGAAAAAACCCGCACTGTCAGATTCACCTGACCGACAAAACCAGGCAAAGGCGTATCAATAATTTTAACAATAAATTGCGTACAATCTCCCGGCGGTTTTTTAGTAGAAACTTCTGAATTCAAAAAATACCAATTTTGATTGAGTTTAGCATCTGCACCCGCCGCCTGCACTTCTAACTGAAAGCTGGCAAAGCGATCGCTGTCATTTATGGCATTGACCTCAAAAACTGCGGGTAAGCCGCCGGGCTTAAAAGTAAGTTCCTTCGTGGAAATACTGGTACTAATCAGATTATTTGCCATGTCAGCGTTGACCTATTATTCTTTGATTTCCCTTTGGATATTCTCCTCTAGAGTCATTAGCTGATTGGACACAACTTTGCTCTCAGGAAAACTATCAAATTTTTTGCGAATTTTTTGAGATTCGGCCATTAACTCTTCCCAGTAATCTAATTGCTCCGTTGAAACTGCTAACCTTTTAGAGTTTTGATTTTGAGAAGTTTTGTTTTGCAGGGTGACCAACATTTTTTTCATGTTCTCTTGGCGACTATAAATCACCTGAGCCATCGCTAAAAACACTTTGCCTAAACCTCCAAATTCGTCGCCGCGAGAGGCGACCTTCTCTAAGGTTAACTCATCAAATTGCTCTAACTCAATGGCTTTGGCTGCTTGATACAAATCTTGAATGGGTTGGTTAATCCAGCGTACCATCAACAGCCCAAAAATAACGCCTCCCCCGGCAATGGCAAGACTGAGGATAATGGTAAAGCGAGTATAGGCATCAATGTTTTGAGTAAAGTCTGCTTTGGGAATTACAACAACCAATAGCCAATTAAGTCCTTGGTTATCCTGAATAGGAGTTACTTCAACAACGTGCGAATTGCCTCCGAAGGTAAAGGAGAACTGCTGTTTACTTTCAATTGCCTCTAAACTTTTAAATTTATCGAGTAAATATTGACCTGTCCCTTGAATGACAGCCTCTTGGCTTTGTGTTACCTTCAGCCTTTCTTGTTTGCCGCCCACAATCTTAAAAGGCTGCTCCTGGCTCGAAGTTGCGACGAAATTGCCACTTCGCTCTAAAATAAAAGCTTTACCAGTGGCACTGATTGACAAATTTCGCAGGAAATCACTCAGATCTCGAAGAGTTACGTCAGTTGATAATGCCCCCTGAAACTTCCCCGTTTTTGGCTCCAGAATGGGCAAAACTAAAGAAATCATAAGAGCATCTGTAGCATAACTATTATAAATGGGAGTCCAAGCTAACTTTTCTGCTTCCTTAGCAAGCTGATACCAGGGGCGGAGGCGAGGATCGTAGGGAGCACTTTTAAGGAGCTTTACTCGATTGCCCTGAGAATCAAGTTGATAAAAATTCCTCTGGGGATTGGTTGATTCATCTCTAAATTTTAATAGCGTCTGCTGGGATTCCTTTTCAACAGCAATATACTCTCCCCTTTCATTACCAAAGTAAATATTAGTGAAAAGATTTGGCTGTTGTACTTGATGCCAAAATGATCGTTGTAACTCTGCAAAGTCATCAAGCTTTAAATCACCGCTTTGAATGGCAGCTAACTGCGATCGCATTAATACCTGATGTTTTTCTAAATAACTGTGAACTTTTGATTCAATAATTGTTGTAGATTTTTCACTCACTTCATCTACCAGATGTTCAATCTCTTGTTTGCCCGCTTGAAAGCTAAACCAACTACTTGCTCCCACACCAACAAGCAGAGGAGTAATAATCATGAGTGGCAGGGTATAACGAATTGATAGAGAATTGATCGTACCCTCCCATGCTGAATATAAAAAAGATAATTTCTTGGCAAGCATAGTATTCTGACTCTTATGGCTGTAGAAGATGAGATATTTAAGAACAAGCGGTTATCCACTTATTATAATTGCATCTGCATTAATTGCCTCCTCCGCCATGCAAAATGTAAGATATTAATCCCCATTTCTTGAGCATTTCGTATCGTCTCTCGCGGTAGACTTAAGTTTTTACATAATCCCCAAGCTGCTGAGATATTACCGATCGCGAAGACAATACCGCCCCAATTGAAAATCTTGACCTCTTGAGTTTCTACAAGCGGAAATTCCCCGAATAGAAAAGGTTGATTTCGTAATGGGTGTTGGCGAAAAATCACTCCCGACTCTTTCGGGTAAGAACTAATTTGACGAGCCAATTGCTGAACTTGTGAATTTATTTTTTCAATTTCTTTATCGATAGATTTTTGAGTCTCTACCCATTCTCGCTCTAACTGCTGCCGAATTCCAGCCATCTCATTGTCATCTTCAAAATTAAGCAAAGTTCTTTGCAGTTTCTTGTGCACGTAGATTAATTCCTTAAAATCAGTTGTTGTCGGATCTAGTTCCACTAAGACAACACCACCGGTTCGGTCGTATTCTTTCAATATCTCTAATTCAGCTTCTGTCAAAGTGATAAATTGTTGATAAGTGATGTAAAGCAGATCGTGATCTAACAGGAGATCGCGCTGTACTCCTACTTCTAAGTTAACTTGTCCTACTTCTTCAATGCCTCGCATTGCTGGATAAAGTGCAGCCACAGATTGAAGTAAACCGGATAAATAAGCAGAAATGACGCTATCTGCAGGAGAATTTTGAGCAGCGATCGCCATGCGAACGATTCCTTGGGGGCGAGCGATCGCTTGTTGGCGGTAGCGCAAATCAACCTGATTTTCACTGGGAAAAAATACATGGTTCGGTTGAGAAAGTAGAACAGTACCGGACATCAAAATGATCCGGCACAATTCTACTTCTAAATCATCAGGATAGCTGATTTTTTCATCAATGCGGAAAGTTTCCTGAATCTGACATTTCGGTTCTTTCCGGTGTAATTTTTCGGGATCGACGTAGCTAATGACAATATGCACTAAAATTGGCTGTTCTTTTGCCTCGGAAGCAATGCGAAATTCCATTGCTTCTGGGACAATAATAAGATTACCCACTAAATCAATCGCAATTCCACTTTGAATTTTAATCCATCTGCCATCTCGATATTCTGCTGCTATATCGTCAGGAGCGGGAATAACAGAAACTCCTAAACCGCAAACAATTCCCGGTTGATTTAAAGATTGATAGTGGAGGTTCTGGCGCTGGCGGTGGTAAGTGTGAGCGCACTGCCACCGTTCAGCATTTAATAATAGCCCATCTTCGACAAAGAGGCGATTCAAAGGTAAGGGTTCTGGTCTGGGAAATGACTGATTCATATTTTAAAAGTATAGCAGTAAAAAAGTGTTATAACTTTGAGATCCATCAAGGGCGAGCTTGGCAAGAATTATTTGATTTCTATCCAGCAGCTATTAATAAGTCATAAGTACAGAAAGCAGGTTTTTCTTGTTCGATAATCGTGCGAGCTAACTGTTCATCAACGAAATGCTCTGGCTCGGGGCGGAGGCAAACAGTAAAGTGAAAGGGACGCACTCCACCCAAAACTGCATCGACCTCTAAGCGAGTTTCTCCTAAAACCAAACCCTGGCTGAAAAATTCATAAATTCCGATATGTTTATTATCTTCAGAGGGTTGATGTTCATCCAAAGGCAAATGAGTTGCCAAGTGGAGGTAGAGGCGGAGTCCCTGACGAGTCCCGCGCCAACGGTAAATGTCAAGGGCGTTGCGAATCAGATTTCTCTGCCGATCCAAACTTAAATAAGGGAGAATTTGCCACCCCATCCAGTAAGCGAGGAATTCTAGCATTCCTTTGGGAGCAGTGAGCGGATCTAAATAAGCCCAGAGGTTAGCGAGAATTTGAACGTCAGGTTCAAAAGTTGCTTCAAAAATTTGTAAGAAGCGTCCTAAAAAATCTATTTCTCGATAAATTTGAGGCAGGAATTCTAGGTAGCGAGTCACTGGGCGGACGTAGAGGTTAAAATTCGCGACTTCTAATAGTTGTGGCACGGTTCCAGGCTGAGAACCGTACACTGCCAAACGGCCGCCATAATCGAGTTTGAGAACTTGGCCGGCACTGAGAGCTGAGGGAGATTCAAAGAAGGTGGCGGAAATTTGGAAATAAAGAACTGCTTCCAGCCGTTCGCCAGGGGAAAGTATGTTTCCTTCTATACTGTCAATGCGACACCAATCTAAGGGGAAATCTCCTGTTAATTCTAGGGACAGCTCTAGGGAAAGGGTTCCTAAATTTTCCAATTTGACCAGCATTTCGCTGGGTTCTCCCGGTACAAGCAAGAGGCTCTGATTTTCAGCAGCATATTCGGCTCGGCGAGACTGGAGCGGAAACGTATCTGGATCGGCTTCCGGCAACCGCTGGGCAATGAGGTTAACACTTAGGAGTTCGCTAGAAAAAGCTTGGGTCATTTAAACATTAAGATGGGTAATTGGTAATCGGTAATTGGGGTGTTGCTTAATTAGGGTATGAAAAAAATTATCTTGAAAACCCATAAGCTTTGTTGATACTGGTTTATATGACTTGCATATTTAGCTTTTCATACGGTAAATTAGCAATGCGGTAATTGGTAATTACTTGCGGATTAACAACGGACAACTGACAACTGACATTTATCTACTGAATGAAATTGATAAGGTGCTGCGATCGCGCTTGAGAGTCAGCCCAAGAACAAATCAGTCCCAAGGGCCCGGGATTGACTATGGGAACTGGGGGCAAACGCACCCAAGATTGCTCTTGGCGGCGCAGTTCAAACAGCTGCAGAGTGCCGATATAGCGCAGCGCGTCAAACTGTTGCAGGACAGCGATCGCATCATTGGGATAAGCAGGCTGACCCAACGGCCACCCCTTACCGTCTGCACCGCCTGTAATGGGATTGAAAAACTGATACAGTGCCACTAACATTTGCCTCTGAATTTCTGCTTGAGCCACCGCATTGTTATACTCTGGCTTGAGGGCAACCTCTGTTTGCACGGCGATACCAACGTAATCAGGTTGGCTGCACAGCACTTGCACACCTAAGAGCCGCCGCCGATCTAAATAAGCGATAATTTGTTGATCCAGCGCCGATGTCAGCGTAAAACTGTCCGGGTTAATGCCTTTACCGCGCTCAATCCCATCCAAGCTGGCTTGCGGGACAATTAACAGCCTCACCGTTCCGGCTTGTTTTCCAGTTGTTCGCAGGCAGTGAGCGCGGGCAACAGCACCTTGGCCGCCGCGAATGGCTAAAGTTTCAAAGTCTTCGGGAGTAACGGCGCGATCGCGCGTTCGCAGCATCAGCGGGGCGCGGATTGCGGCTTGTTCTAGCGTTTCTCCGTCACTGCCATTGCGAGCTCTGATGTGGTTCGTAACGCTGGCAACGTAAGGAACCGCCGTTTTCAAGATTTCCAAGATTCCCGCTTGGACATTGCCCGCCGCGCCGCCCCCAGTCCGGTAGCGAGACATCTGCAGGCTAGAACCCCTAGACGGTATCGCGCCGTACTGCTGTTCTAAGGTACCAGTAGCAGGAAGCACAGGCTGTGAACCACCAGTTTGCAGGCGCGCCCGCAACTGAGTTGCTTCCCTGAGTTGGGCCGCTTCCCGCACCAAGGGGCCGAATTGGAGAGTGCCGGTCATCGAGTCCACCGTATAGTGGCGATCGCTCGGCTTTGAATCTGCAAAATCGTTCACCTCTTGCCACCGCTGGGGAATGCCACCTGGGGGAATGACGATCAGGAACTCATCCTCTTGCCGTGCCAGCACAGGACTCCGTTGCAATTGAAACGTTTGTCCGGGGTCGCCATTACTTTCCCCCAACAGTTCATCCTCAACGATTTCACATTGGGTTGCCGTTACTGTTCCCCCGATCGCCACTGTCCCCAGACCGACAATGCGGGGCGATCGGCTGTAAGCAGGCTGTTGGCCGCCCGGTTCTGTACAGGTGCAGCGCAGCCACCGCCCCCGGTAGGCGGTAAAGTGAGCAACGGGGAAATTAATTGGCAAGTGCAAGATGACATCGGCTCCCTCTACAGGGTTGCCACCTCGTTGAGCAATGTTGCTGAAGCTGAAGCCTTGGGTTTCGTCGTCAGATTCGTTCAGCAGGAGTGGCACCCATCCGTTCCCATTCCACGCTTCCCAGCGGCGCGGGGGAGAGTTGGGGTTAATGCCAGTGGGGGTGGCTTCTTGGCCTTTCAGGGTCAAGGCGATGACGTTTCCTTCTAGGGGTTCGTCGGGGTCTAAGACCAAGTAAAAGCAATTTCCAGGCTGGGGGATTTCACTGAAGAGGGAGAGTTCTGGTCCTGACCAGTGACCGTTATTGTCCATGCTCCAGAAGTTAGTGAAGCGATCGCGCAAGACTTGGGGAATGTCAGGGGCGTCTTCCCCGACGAGGAAGTGCTGAATTTTCGGCTGGGCAACAGTGAGGGGGCGATCGGTGGTAAAAATAATGGCGGGTTGGGTAGCCGTGCGCTCTGTTGCCACTTCGGTGCCAGCGACAATGGTATAAGCTGCTGGCAGGTTGCCCACTAAATAAAAGGTTAATTCTGTAGTAGCAGGGTTGGGCGGTTGCAGGCGAATACCCAGCAATTCGAGAAAGGTAATGTAATTGCGCGTGGGTACTTGATTGAGGCGGCTGAGCATTTGGTCTGTCAGCCAAGCAAACAATTCAATCACAGTTACCCCTGGATCGCTGGGGTTGTAATTCGTCCACTCTGGGCAATAGCGGGGAATTCGCAGCAGGCACTCTTTTACCAGGTCTTCGTAGTCCCGGTCATCTAAATTCGGCTTGGGTAGCTTGGGCAGGAAATCAAAAACCATAGTCTAGGTAATTGGTAATGGGTAATTGGTAATTGGTCAGTTGCGATCTGTTAGCTAATGGTTAACTGTTAAGTGTTAACTGCTCATTGCCCACTGATTACTGAGAGTTACCCATTCCCGAATTCTGGTTCTGGCTGAAGGTAAAACGGAAATATAATACTGCGGGACTCGTAGCTGGTTTGGAGGCGGTAGTTAATGATGAGATCGACTCGGCCTTGAGTGGGGTCGGGATCGGCTAACACTTCATCAACAATAATTCTGGGTTCCCACACCTCTAAGGCTTCTTGGACATAAATCCGCATCAGCATTAGGGTTTGCGAGTTTATGGGAGCAAACATCAACTCGGACAAGCGACAACCAAAGTTGGGGCGGTACACTCGTTCTCCCCACTGGGTCAAGAGAATGATGTATATAGATTCTCGGATGTTTTGCTCTTCTGCACTCAAGTCAATGCTTCCCTGTGGGTTGACTTGCAGGGGAAACCGCAAACTTTGACCCAAGTAGGGGCGACGCAATTGCCGGTTGGCTAGATTGACCATGCCAAGTACCTCCGCAGACAGATGCTCTCAATTTAGCAAAGTGGGTTCTGTGGGAGTATTCGACAAAAGTCGAATCAACGTGTAGGAGTTGTCGAGGAAGTTGCTGGTGGGTTCGCTGGAGCGGACTTTTGATTGCTGGTGGGATTGGTAGAAGCGTTCGCTGGGGATGCAGTCTGAGACTGAGTAGGCGAAGTTCTGGGCTGAACTTGGTTTTGTAGTGCTTTTAAGGTTTCATCGCGCTGGCGATCGGCAGCAGCATTTTTTTGAATTTCCTGTCGCAGTTCGGCGGCGGTGCGATCGCGCTGGCGATCGGCTTGAGCATTGTTTTGAATTTCCTGCCGCAGTTCGGCAGCGGTGCGATCGCGCTGGCGATCGCCCTCGGTATTTTGCTGGAGTTGCTCCTTTAAGCTAGTCAGAGTTTCACCCACATTGACCGAACTGAGTGGAGTGCCGAGGAGGACGCCGCCCGTTAAAATGGTACCGGAAACGACTACTTTACCCGAGCCGGGTGTGAGGTTGATGTCGCCTTTGGAGTGGATGGTAATGTTAGAGGAGCGATCGCTCAACGTGATGCGCTGCCCTTCTTGGGTCTGAATTTCTATGGAGCCATCGCTATCATTGATTTCAATTTGATGACCGCCACTGCTGGTAATGTAGATTCCAGCTTGGCTGCTATGTTGAGTTTCCTCTACAAATTGTAAAGTGTGACCTGTGCGGGTTTTAAACGTTCGTAGGCGCACTTGAGAGCGATCGCCCACTGTATTTTCCACCTTTTCTGGAGGTTGATCTTCTCCATTCCAAACGCCACCAATCACATAAGGGCGATGGATATCGCCATGTTCAAAAGCCACCAACACTTCATCATTAATTTCTGGCAAGCAGTCAAAACCCCGCCCTGGACCGGCGCCTACCCCGACAACTCTTGCCCAATAACTCGCATGAGCCGTGCTGTCTTTTTCAGGTGTAAGAGTCGGAAACTTCACCTTAACTCGCCCCCAACCTTTGGGATCTTTGTTATTAGTGACAATGCCTACCAGATGGGTTTGCCCAGGTCTGGGCCTCACAGATGGGGACAATGTTTGCAGCAAATCGCCTCCGCGCAGCCCCCGCACGCTAAACTCTGTGGTATAAATGCCTTCATAGAACAAGTGGCGGCTTTCGGTAACGTAATATTGACCGCTATAGCGCCCCATTTTTTCTAGTTCTATCACTTTCCCTGGTCGAATGCGCGGATCGCCAGGAGCTTGAGCATCCGCACAGACAAAATCTCCCTCTAATTCACTAAACAGCGCTTTTGCCATTACCTCCGCTTCTTTAAGAGTGGCAGTCGGCTTATCAACTACGATCATTTTCGGCTCTGGAGGGTTAGAGCCGAATTTTTGGCTGTAGTCGCTTCCTCGTCCATGATTAGTGGTCGTAATAACTAAGTTATCCGATGCGTTAGTTACTGCTACCTTTGTCTGCCCTGTTAAATTAGAGCTATTCGATGCAGGCGCAGGACTTTGTTGAGGGGCGCGGGCAACAATTACTTCTTTTCTTTCATAGTCCCAACTCCGCACTTCCACTGCTTTGACTTGTTCGGCAGTGGTAATGCGGACGCGAAAACTAGATACATCCCGCAGCCATTGCAGCTTTAAAATTTCATTCTGTTTAGGTTTGCGAAAATACAGTTTGCCATCTTGAACAAATAATTCAAAGCCAATGCGAGCCGCTCGTTCTCGCAAAAACTCCATATTAGTTTGATTTTCTTGAAAGATGTATTCGTGTACCTCTCCGCTTTCTTCTAAGGTGTCAATTTCGATGCCTAATTCATTGGCAATTTCTTCAACAATATCCCCATCTGTATAGTCTTGAAAAGAGCGGATATAACGCCCTCGATGCAGGCGGTGAGCGACATCATAACCTCGAATGACGATGGGCGCTTGGGTACGACTGGTGAAGTGGGTTTCTATTGCTGTAATTTCTCCCTCGATGACATATCCTGTCTGTGCTTGAGTAGATTCTGTGGTACTGGAAGTAAAACCGAGTTTAACTTTTTTTCCAACCTGAACAATGGAATCGTATTGCCAGGTTGTTGTTTCTTGATCTAAGGGAGCATAGGGGTTATTAATCACCAAAGTGAACATTCCAGGTAAGTGTAGGCTTTCTTCTACACAAATTTGGAGGACATCTCTCGTGAAATCCTTCATTAATTTTGGGTCGGCATCGGGAATTTCGATGAGGGGAATAGATACATAATCAGTAGGTTTGGAAGTCATAGACACTCAATGTTTTATCAAAAAAAATTGGCTAAGATTTATTTGCTAATGATAGATTGTCGCGCACTAAATCCTCTATCTGCGACTCCTAAATCAACTTCTTCTAGAGTGATATTGACCATTGCCCTCACGGGAGTACCATTGGGTAAAAACATGGTCAACTTGTAATCTAACTGCTTGACCATGCAGCACATATAATTTTTATCGCCCCAAATGAAGTAAAAAACAGGAGGCCGTCGAATATCGAGTATTTGCTCTCCTATCTTTCCTGCACCATATTCTTTGTATTCCAAAGCATTTACATTTACTCCGGCAAAATTTTTACCAACAGATGTAAAGAGTTCTTGGGCCGCTTGATTACCCATAGTGGCTTGTACCACTCTTTCTTGATATTTTTTTCCACCCGCCTCTTCTTTTTTAAATGGGTCTTGAAATTTGGAAAAATCGACGGCATCTAGTAATGGTTGAATCTCATTTAATACACTTCCTCCTGTTTCGTAGGTATCAAACAAAATTCCAGCTAAGCTTAGCTTGTATGGTTCAACAAAGCCAAAATTAACTTTGGGTAAACCTCTTTGTGTCCTTGCTCCGTTCATGGGAGTGATACTAACACTTCGGCTCAGGCTCAGATCAGTTGGGTTGAACATGAAGTTAATCGTAGAAGCTTGTTCCCCAGTTCTGGGAATTAAAGCAGCTTTGGCAAGACGGCTATCAACTTGTTGTTGTTTATAGAGGTTTTCAGCCTCTTTCCGCCTTATTACTTCTATTGTTTGGAAATCTTTATCCCGCTTTCTATCAGATGTTCTCGCCTGTGTCTCTATGGCTGAATTGCCAATTTTTACAAGCCCATCCTTAACTATCTGGCGTGCTTTGTCTGATTTTGTCATGTTTCACTCCTAGTTACTTAGAAAACTTGAACTAATTAGAATAAACTGCGTGTGACGAGCAGATACGTTAAGCTAATCCGCATTTAAATTGCATAGTAAAATAAATTTTTCCTCTTGTGGGGTGGGCATCCTGCCCGCCCTCAACATACAAATTAAATGCACAACAGCTTATTAATTAAAATTGAGGAAACCTCTCAGATTTTAGAGGAGTTATCGGTAACTATAATAGAACCCATGACGCTCTCTTTCAATCTCTAGGCGTTGTCGCAAGAGTGGATAAATTTCTCTTGCCAAAATTTCTACCTTGTCAGTTGTTAATTCTTCCTCTTTTTTCTCTTCCTTTGTTTCAGTAACTTGGGTTAATTTTTCAGATACTCCGAGATAAGAGGATGAGATAGTTTGAGCAGGTTCAGCGTTACGAGGGGCAGCTTTTTCTTCCAATTTCGTTCTAGATTGGAGAGCTTTTTCCATTAACGCCTTTACAGAAGTTGGCTGCTGTTGCAAATCTAAACTGTGAATGCCTGCGGTTCCGCTAAAAATTCCAGGGGGAAGTAGCATGGCAGTGCGAATATCCGATATTGCTTGCTGCTGTTGGCGCGGAACTGCTTGCTGCACTCCTGTCGAGTAGGTTTGCACCACTGCGGGGTCGCTTGGTATTGCATTATTTTCACCGAGCAATTCTTCAATACTTGACCATGAATCAGGGACATCTGTGATTGGAGCATCGCTTTCTTGCCTTTGAATCATCATACTTTGTTTTAGCACTTCACTACTGAAATCTTTGTCCGATTTTTCCTGTATATTAGTAACTGATGGGTAGGTGGGGACAGCGGGTTCTACAGAAAAGTTTTGAGGCTCATCGCTTGAGAAGATACGGGCAGTTTCTGGGAAAGAAGTTTCTGAGAGGAATTCAGAGCGTTGAATCAAAGGTTTAGTAATACCTAAAGGTTGGCTAGTGGTAATATTTTCCAAAACTTTCGGGAGTTGGGGAGTGGCTCCAGGTTGGCTTAATAGCTGGGCGACAGTTTGCGTTTCGGCAGGTCGGACATCCTCTGTGGTAATACTGGCTTGAGATTGATGAGGCTCTGGCTCTCGCTGGATGTTAGCAGGTTGACTGGGAGAAAGCGATCGCCCTTCTATTGAAGACTGTTCTCTTACACCAGGCGATGCTTCTGTTTCTTGAGAGTCTGAGTCTCGCTGGATGTTAGCAGGTTGACTGGGAGAAAGCGATCGCCCTTGTGCAATAGGCTGTTGAGGATCTGAAGAGGCTTGGGCGATCGAGGTTTGCTGCTGAAGCTGAGTAAGGGTTGACCTTTCCCCCGCAGGTTGCTCTTCTGGAATGGTACTAGATTCAGTTGAGGCTCCTTTCCCATCCTGCTGAACAAAATCCGGCTTGTCCCATGCTAGTTGCACCTGTTCCGGTGCAGAGGTTTGAAGTTGTTCAGGTTCTAATTCTCCCGGTGTCCTGCGAACAAGCGATGGTTTCGTTGTCTGAGCAAGCGATATTAGACTTTGGTCGGTACTCTCAGGTGATGCACCGGAAGCTACCACAGTACCATCTTGCTCAACGGTTGGGTCAGAAGGGACTATGGCACTAAGTTGGGCGATCGCGGGGGTCAAACGATTAGTTCCGCTACTTGGCAAAGGCTGGTTGCTTTCCCGATCTGTCTGAATCGCAGGCAACTCAGAGGCAACAGACCCTACAATAGCTGTATCTGTTGCCTCACCTGCTATTAGGGAAAGGTTGGGGGCAGATACAGATCCTACCTCGTCGATCGACCTTGCATCTTTAGATATTAATGATTCTCTAGCGGAGTTTGCCTCTGCGATCGCCTCTCTTTGGAGAAATATTGATATTCCTTCATGCTTTTGGACATTTGGAATGCCACCCGCTTGTTCGTTGACTGCTGGTAATGGCTGAATCGGTGAAGGAATTTCGCTGGGATAGTTTTCCTGTTTTTGAACATTTGGGATGCCAGCCGCTTGTTCGTTAGCTGCTGGTAATGG
>NZ_JAUBTI010000026.1:0-51442 GCF_036702415.1 Microcoleus sp. D3_18a_C4
AATTCATCTTTTTTGGCAGGATGAACAGGCAAGATGCCTGTTCCACAATCCAATTCATCTTTTTTGGCAGGATGAACAGGCAAGATGCCTGTTCCACAATCCAATTCATCTTTTTTGGCAGGATGAACAGGCAAGATGCCTGTTCCACAATCCAATTCATCTTTTTGGGAAGGATGAACAGGCAAGATGCCTGTTCCACAATCCAATTCATCTTTTTGGGAAGGATGAACAGGCAAGATGCCTGTTCCACAATCAAATTCATCTTTTTTGGAAGGATGAACAGGCAAGATGCCTGTTCCACAATCAAATTCATCTTTTTTGGAAGATGAACAGGCAAGATGCCTGTTCCACAATCAAAAATAAAATTCCTCTCTTGTGGAACGGGCATCTTGCCCGTTCTTGAAAAAGTGCAAGCTAATGACTAAAATCGACATTTCCCCCGCTAACAATCACCCCAACTCTCGCATTTTCAGCCTGCACAACACCTGAAAGCAAAGCCGCCGCTGCTAACACTCCAGTCGGTTCAACAACTATCTTCATCCGTTCCCACATAAAAAACATTGTACTGCGAATTGCGTCTTCGGAAACTGTTGCCATATCATCAACATAATGCAGCACCAAAGGAAAGGTTAATTTCCCCAGATATGGTGTGCGCGCACCGTCAGCAATCGTATCCGGGTTAGTAACAGTTTGTAGCGTTTTCGTGCGGAACGATCGCGCCGCATCGTCTGCTTGCTCCGGTTCTACCCCAATTACTTTACACTGCGGAGACAAAGTTTTTGCGGCGATCGCACACCCGGAAAGCAAACCCCCGCCGCCACAGCAAACCAGCAGCAAATCTAACTCCCCAACTTCTGCGATTAATTCCAGCGCCGCCGTACCTTGTCCCGCAATCACCCACGCATTATCATAAGGAGGAACAATTGTCAAGTGTCGTTCTGCGGCAATTTTAGCGGCTAACTCTTCCCGCGCAACTTGAGTGCGATCGTACAAAATAATCTCTGCACCGTAGCCGCGAGTCGCCTCTTGCTTGACTTTTGGCGCATCTGCCGGCATGACAACAGTAGCAGGAATCTGTAACAACTGGGCGGCAAGGGCGATCGCCTGCGCGTGATTTCCCGAAGAAAAAGTCAGCACTCCCCGCCGTTTTTCAGCTTCAGATAGCTGCATCAAAGCATTGCAAGCACCCCGAAATTTAAACGAACCCGTGCGCTGAAAGTTCTCGCACTTGAAAAATACCTGAGAATTTGTGCGTTTGTTGAAAGTTTCCGAAGTCAGCACCGGCGTCTTGAAAGCCTTGCCCTGCAAGCGCTTTGCCGCCGCCTCCACATCCGCGAAACAGACTGACAAGGGATTTTGGGCACTCATAGATTTTAGATTTGGGCGATCGAGGACTGTATTTGTAGGGTGGGCATTGCCCGCTTCACTCCTACCATTAAACTATAAATTTTTATCATAAGCTGATTAATAATTATCATTAGCGGTTGCGCTTAATGGTTGAAAAAGCTGTGGACTAAAATCAAACTTATGACAATTTACTATCAAAAATTAAAGGGCGTTTGTACTTGCACAGGAGAGGGATTAATGAATACAAATTTAACCACCGCCCGATTAATTGTAGGGAAACGGCGCGGCGCAGTGTCATGATTTTGGGTAATATCTGAAATGTTGCACCCTTCTCAATAAGCTTTTTATGAACAGGCTTTCCGGCCTGTTCCACAAAGAGTGAATTTTATTGTGGAACAGGCCGGAAAGCCTGTTCTGGAGAATGGTGCAACATTTCAGGTAATATCAAATCCATTGGCATCGGAATTATTCATCTCTCTCTCCCCTTTCTCTGTATCCTCTGTGTCCTCTGCGGTTTAATCATTCCGATACAACCGGCATGGATATAACGGGTAAAATAAACTGGATTGGATGGTGAAATTGCCCTCGCGAGTGCGATCGACTCCAAGCATCGACAACAAGGCAAAAGAGAACACGGCAATGCGGCTTCCCTACCCAAAAAATAGCAGCTAAATTGTTTAAAAATTACCAAAAAAAAGGACACAGCATGGCTGTGTCCTTACCCGTATCTTGTAGGGACACAGCATGGCTGTGTCCCTAACCGTACCGATATCCCGATTAGGATTCTTGCCGTTTAGAACAAGAACAATTCAGTATTACCGGAAATTCCTAAATCGACATTATTGACAGTTGCAAACAAACTGTTACCGCCAACCGTAGAACCGTTGCTATCGTAATACAGTTTAGTAGACAAACCCTCGTAGATAGCCATGATGGACGGCCCGGTTAAAGTTGCTTCAAACACAGTGCGTAGGTTGGGTTGAGGAACGAAACCCAACATTTTCGCTACAATTTTCCTTAACAGAACCGTATTGCCCTATGCCCACAAAAAAGCCAGGCATAGATATCCCCAGCTCGAAACATAACACAATTAGTTTTGAGAGTTGGTAGGGCGATGTTTCAGAATCCACCCCACCCACTTTTACCCAAATTAAATCAGGGTAAAGTCAGCAGCCGTAAGGCCCGGTCTGCCATTCAGAATTGCCAGCGTCACTACTCCGTCAGCAGTACCAACACCGTTAGAGTCATATCCTAGTCGTCCAGTTTCATTTTCATAAAAGACGAACGGCTCTGACGGGCCTGCCCCGGCTGGACCAACACTCCCGTTGTAAGTCCCACTCTCAAGCGCCAAGAACGCCTGCGAAGAAAGTCGATTCGTATCTGGCACTACCCTCAAGTTGGGGAAGCCGTTGGAGCCATTGATTTGGAAGATAAACTTGTCTTGGCCGACCGTAAAATCGCCGATTTGGTCTACGTTAGTACCCACGGCGCCCTCGCCGAAGTTGTTGTAGTAGAAGCTGTCATTACCCGATCCACCAATCAGGGTGTCAGCACCAGGCCCGCCACTGAGAGAGTCGTTACCGTCGCCACCGATCAAAGAGTCGTTACCGCCACCGCCGAAGAGGCTGTCGTTACCTGCACCGCCGTTGAAAATATCAGCACTCGATCCGCCGTTCAAGATGTCAGCAAACTCAGTGCCGGTGACGTTATTAGCTGTCGCACTTCCTGTAAATAAGACAGGAGTGGTGAAGTTGTAACCGCCAACACCAGAACCGAAGTTGTTAACTCCGCTTGTCGGGAAAGTACCGGGATTAGTGATTAAATCCACAACGCTACCTGAGTTGGTAGTAGTACCAGTCGGAGAAGTACCATTGGCAGAAGGTGCGATCGTACCTGTAAATACAAAGTCCGCCGTTCCCAGATTGCTAGCAGCCGTACCCAGATTCGCAATCAAGGTAGAACCAGCCGCTGCGGTACCGTTCGAGTCAAAATACAACACAGTCTCGTTCGACGCATTAGTAAAGGCGAAGAAACCAGCAGTTGTAGAATTGCCCAGGGCTGTAGCTTGTGCAGCTTCCAAAGAGGCATAACTGCCGCCTGTGAAAATCACTAACTCTTGGCCAGTAATGTCAGGAGTTGAACCGCTAACACCGTCAAAGTTAGTCGTAGTCAAATTGCCGAAAGCGCTCGCGCTAAACTCGAATTTGTCTACCCCAGAGGTAAAGTCACTAATCGTATCGCCGCCTTCGCCTGTTGCTTTGTAAACAAACAGATCCGCACCAGCACCGCCAGTCAGAATATCTGCACCGCTGCCGCCGCCCAGGATGTCAGCACCGCTGCCGCCGCTGAGGATATCTGCACCGCCACCACCGTTGATGATGTCAGCAAATTCCGTACCGGTGACGCTGTTAGCACTGTCATTGCCGGTAAATAAGATAGGAGTGCTGAAGTTGTAGCCACCAACACCAGAACCGAAGTTGTTAAATGCGGCTGTCGCGAAAGTACCCGCATTTGCAGCAGTAAAATCGACAACGCTGCCTGAGTTGGTAGTAGTGCCCGTGGGAGAAGTACCAGTGTCAGAAGACGTGATCGTACCTGTAAATACAAAGTCCGCCGTTCCCAGATTGCTAGCAGCCGTACCCAGATTCGCAATCAAGGTAGAACCATCGGCTAAAGTACCGTTCGAGTCAAAATACAACACAGTCTCGTTCGACCCATTAGTAAAGGCGAAGAAACCAGCAGTTGTAGAATTGCCCAGGGCTTTAGCTTGTGCAGCTTCCAAAGAGGCATAACTGCCGCCTGTGAAAATCACTAACTCTTGGCCAGTAATGTCAGGAGTTGAACCGCTAACACCGTCAAAGTTAGTCGTAGTCAAATTGCCGAAAGCACCGCTGACAAACTGGAATTTGTCTACCCCAGAGGTAAAGTCAGTAATCGTATCACCGCCTTCGCCTGTTGCTTTGTAAACAAACAGATCCGCACCAGCACCGCCAGTCAGAATATCTGCACCGCTGCCGCCGCCCAGGATGTCAGCACCGCTGCCGCCGCTGAGGATGTCTGCACCGCCACCACCGTTGATGATGTCAGCAAATTCCGTACCGGTGACGCTGTTAGCACTGTCATTGCCGGTAAATAAGACAGGAGTGCTGAAGTTGTAACCGCCAGCACCAGAACCGAAGTTGTTAAATGCGGCTGTCGCGAAAGTACCCGCATTTGCAGAAGTAAAATCGACAACGCTGCCTGAGTTGGTAGTAGTACCAGTCGCAGGAGATGCGATGCTACCTGTAAATACAAAGTCCGCCGTTCCCAGATTGCTAGCAGCCGTACCCAGATTCGCAATAAGCGTCGAACCACCGGCTACAGTACCGTTCGAGTCAAAATACAACACAGTCTCGTTCGACGCATTAGTAAAGGCGAAGAAACCAGCAGTTGTAGAATTGCCCAGAACCTTAGCTTGTGCAGCTTCCACAGAGGTATAACTGCCGCCTGTGAAAATCACTAACTCTTGGCCAGTAATGTCAGGAGTTGAACCGCTAACACCGTCAAAGTTAGTCGTAGTCAAATTGCCGAAAGCACCGCTGACAAACTGGAATTTGTCTACCCCAGAGGTAAAGTCAGTAATTGTATCACCGCCTTCGCCTGTTGCTTTGTAAACAAACAGATCCGCACCAGCACCGCCAGTCAGAATATCTGCACCGCTGCCGCCGCCCAGGATGTCAGCACCGCTGCCGCCGTCGATAATATCTGCACCGCCACCACCGTTGATGATGTCAGCAAATTCCGTACCGGTGACGCTGTTAGCACTGTCATTGCCCGTAAATAAGACAGGAGTGGTGAAGTTGTAACCGCCAGCACCAGAACCGAAGTTGTTAAATGCGGCTGTCGCGAAAGTACCCGCATTTGCAGCAGTTAAATCGACAATGCTGCCTGAGTTGGTAGTAGTACCAGCAGGAGAGGCGATCGTACCTGTAAATACAAAGTCCGCCGTTCCCAGATTGCTAGCAGCAGTACCCAAGGAAGCAATAAGCGTCGAACCACCGGCCACGGTACCGTTCGAGTCAAAATACAACACAGTCTCGTTCGACGCATTAGTAAATGCGAAGAAACCAGCAGTTGTAGAATTGCCCAGGGCTTTAGCTTGTGCAGCTTCCAAAGAGGCATAACTTCCGCCTGTGAAAATCACTAACTCTTTGCCAGTAATGTCAGGAGAAACCCCGCTAACACCGTCAAAGTTAGTCGTAGTCAAATTGCCGAAAGCGCTCGCGCTAAACTCGAATTTGTCTACCCCAACAGTAAAGTCGGAAATTTTATCGCCGCCTTCTTTAGTTGTCCTGTAAACAAACAGATCCGAACCAGTGCCGCCGCTTATGACATCCAAACCGACGCCGCCGGTGATGGTATCGTTGCCGTCGCCACCCTTGAGGCTATCGTTAAAATTGCTGCCGACAATCTTGTCATCGCCTGCTAAACCATCGTAATTAACTGGGGCCGGAGAAGTGGTGAAATCCACATTGTCAGCACCAGCAGTACCGACAGGAATATTTAGTGGCGTACCGGTGAAGACAAAGTTACTGACTTGCAGGCGAATGCTCGCCGAGAAACTGGTAACAATTTCAAAGCGCGCCCCAACAGCAAATACCAGTACAGCACGGCCGGTAGTGGCATCTATAAACTGACAGAAAGTAGGCGCGTCTAGGTTGCCACCCAAAGCTACAAACCGCGCTTGCAAAGAAGCGATGCTGTTAACAGTGGTATCCAGGCTGAAATCGAGCAAGTTAGCGCTGCCGATCGACCCCACAGTAGAAGTAGCAGTAATCTCCAGTCGGGTCAAACTAGAAACGCTGAGATTACCAAAAGCTGCCGTAGAAAGCTCTAAAATATCGTCAGCGACATTAAAGTCAGTAATAAAGTCAGCTTCTACAACTGTTTGAATCTCTTGGCGGGAAGTGCGGTAAATAAAGCGATCCCGTCCATTACCCCCACTGAGATTATTGGTTCCGAAGCCGCCTTCGATCGAGTCATCGCCCTCATTTCCGGTTAATGTGTCATTGCCACTACCGCCGATGATTTTGTCTATGCCGAGGCCACCGTCGATCGAGTCATCGTCATCGCCACCGTCGATATCGTCATCGTCATCGCCGCCTTTAACTTTGTCCTTGCCCAAGCCTCCTTTTATTTTGTTTTTGCCTTTACCGACTTCGATATCGTCATCGTCATCGCCGCTGTCGATATCGTTATCGCCATCGCCGACTTTAATTTTGTCCTTGCCTTTGCCACCGATGATTTTGTTGTTGCCTTTACCGACTTCGATATCATCATCGTCATCGCCGCTGTCGATATCGTTATCGCCATCGCCTGCTTTAATTTTGTCCTTGCCTTTGCCACCGATGATTTTGTCCTTGCCTGTGCCGGCTGTAATGTCGTCGTCACCATCGCTGCCTTCTATGTCGTTATCCAGCGTCGCAGAACCGACAATAACTTGAGCTTCTGTAGTGCCAGCAAACTTAAAGACATTTCGCTCGACATTCAAGCTAAAACGCTGGCCGGTGGCCGATCTTCTGCCGTTGCTAACTTCAAAACCAAAACTAAGCGCACCGACAAAACCTACTGCCGCTTTGAATTTCACCAAGCCTGCGTTAATGTCTGCTTGAGAGAAGGTAGAACCGACTTGTGCTGGGACTCCATTCACCAATAGTTGGCCGGTTGTAGCATCGGGCAGCTCGGTTAGCTTGAAGACTGTGCCGCCAGGACCTTGCTCGTCATCGACAAACCGCAACAACTCACGAGTAATAGTTTGCTCGCCGCCGCTGGAACCAGCAGTCAAGCTATTATTAGCTTCCACTCGCGGAGGGTTAAAAATCGGAGGGGGAGTTGGAGTTGGAGTTTGAGTTTGAGTTTGAGTTTGAGTTTGAGTTTGAGTTTGAGTTTGAGTTTGAGGATTAACTTCCAAAAAGTCGGCCGCAGTGATAAGCGTTGCGTTGACATTCAACAATAGCGCCAAGGCGAAGTTATTGACCCGAATTTCGGTATTGACACCGATTTGTATAAAGGTCAAGCTGCTAAAGTTCAAGTCGCCAAACAGCAGAAACTTGTCGTCGTTGTCTGCGAAGTCAGCGATGACTGCACTTGCCCCAGAGGTACTGTTACTCACGACATAAACGTCAGCTCCAGCACCGCCGACACAGGTATGGTTGCCAGTACCGCCCATCAGCGTATCGTTGCCGTTGCCGCCCATCAGCGTATCGTCGCCGTTGCCGCCGCCGCTAACGCTGTCGTCGCCGTCGCCACCGTCTGCCATGTCATTGCCGTCGCCAGTCACGAGGGTATCCTTGCCGGCACCGCCCATCACGCTGTCGTCGCCGGCACCGCCCATCACGCTGTCGTCGCCGTCGTCGCCTTCACACTTGTCGTTGCCGTCGCCGCCCATCAGGGTATCGTCGCCGATGCCACCGCTAACGCTGTCGTCGCCCTCGTCGCCACTGCAAACGTCGCTGCCGGCATCGCCCCTCACAGTATCATTGCCGGTGCCGCCGCTAACGCTGTCGTCGCCCTCGTCGCCACTGCAAACGTCGGTGCCGGCATCGCCCCTCACAGTATCATTGCCGATGCCGCCGCTAACGTTGTCGTCGCCGTCGTCGCCACTGCAAACGTCGCTGCCGGCATCGCCCCTCACAGTATCGTTATCTTTGCCGCCGTTAAGGGTATCGTTGCCTGTGCCGCCGCTAACGGTATCGTTGCCTGCGTCGCCCCGGACGTTATCGTTGCCTTCGTCGCCCTTGCAATCGTCGTTGCCTTTGCCGCCGTAGACGGTATCGTTGCCGACGCCGCCGTTAACGGTATCCTTTCCTTCGTTGCCGTGGGCCCAGTCATCGCCGTCATCGCCTTCGCAGATGTCGTCGTCGCTGCCGCCAAAAAGGGTGTCGTTATCTTTGCCGCCCTTAAGGGTGTCCTTGCCTTTGCCGCCCTTAACGGTGTCCTTGCCGAGATCGCCCCTTACTTCATCATCCTCATCGCCGCCCTCGCACTCGTCATCATCTTTACCGCCGAGGATTTTATTTTTTTTGCCACGGTTTCCTTTGATTTTGTCCTTGCCTTTCTTGCCGAATATCTCCTCGTTATCGCCAGTGGCGACAATGAGGTCATCCTCATCGCTACCGACGACGGTTCGGCGGCGATCGTCGATGCCGCGGCCATCGTCTAAGTCATCTATGTCCCCCACACCTTCTTCTAGTACGCCGTTAGATTCCGCCATTTGGCTGTCATCAGGAGCACCTTCTTCCAGTACGCCGTTAGACGGAGCTGGCAATTTGTCCCTAAGGCCCTCGGTGTTTTCGGCGATCGCTATCTGAATTAACTCGGCTAACTCCTCATCGGAAATTGTAGAGCTGTTGTTGCCTAAATCCCCGACTGGATTTTGTGTTTCAGTTTGAGCGGGAAAAAGTGTTCCCCGTCCTTCTTCTAACAACGTTACGTCTGGTTCCATTGTTGATATTTCCCAAAAAATGGTAATCTTCTTAGAATCAATTTATCAGCAAACAGGATGTGGCAGAAGATTTTTTTTTTTCCTTCATGCTTTCGCCTGCTAGAGGAGCTGGTTTCCTCATCTTTACTATTATAGATGCCACTTAAACGGCAAGGTTTTTTTCGCTCGGTTGCGAGTTTTCTATTCGGCCATTGCGTACCCAAATTAATGAGCCGCAACCTACACTGTAATTACTGCGCCGAAGCGCCGAGCATTTGAGATGTTCTCCGTAATTTCTACCGTAAGCTGCGCCGCAGGGCCCCTTATTGTAGAGTTTCTACGTAATTTCTACAGTGAATTAGCTGAATTTAAACTCGCAACTGACAACTCCTAAATAACTACCCAAAACCTGTATCCCCCAAATTCTACCCTTGCTTTTTTTCCGATCTAGGCTGGGTGTATTGAAGTTTTGTAACACTCCCAGCTTTGACAAATCCTTCCCTGACTTAGGATTTGAATCTCTTGACTAAACGACCGCACCCTCCTAATTTTAGTTCCCGATGATTAATTAGAAATTTAGATAATTCGCCCGGCCAAATATTTGTTCTAATTTTTAGTTGCAAAATTTTCTCTCGATTTGAGGAAACATCGCGAACTGAGAATTTTTGTTCTTCAGATTAATCCTAAGAACCCTGCCAAAATTTATCTATCTCAAGACAGATTGTAAAATTTTGCCAAAAAGAGTATCACACGCAGGAGTCGTTTTTGGTGACAGTTGCAAGCTCGGCATTTTGAGCGGGCACGACCCACGGCGCGGCTGCCCAACCCTATTCCTTTGTAGAGGCTTCGCTACCAAATCCAATAATTCTCCGAGAAACCGGCCTGATGAGGCGTAATCCTCTAGATGCCAAAAATGATGGTTGCTGGAGAGTACCGGAATAATTTGATTTGCCTTGTATTGTTGAGAGTTCTTGGCGGGTTAAGTTTATTTTTGCTGCTTAACTTTAACTAGATTAAGAGAGTTAAATTAAAAGTTTCCTATATCATAAAAGCGGGAAATTAGCAATAAGTTATTAGCATTTATCGATGGTCAACTATCGATAATCGATCGCCACTGAGGTCTTAAGGATGAGGGCGGAGGGCTTACGGATGAGAACCCAGGGCTGACCAATTAATTAATTGACACAAAATCAAGATTGCACATGGGGGGTTGGTGGTACAGGATAAGCCCTAAAGACCGATCGACCGATCGCCAAAAAAAATAAAATACTCAACTTTCCCGGAGATATTACCCTGAAACCGGCTGGCGGGAGCCGAAGTAATTTTAATAAGAACTAGAGATCCGCCTGGTAAAGTGCCTCCAATTTAACTTTACTCAGCAATGAGAAACTCAAGTTCACGACGAATCTAAAGGGGTCTGCGGTAGAGGTGCAAAATGTTAAAGATACAAAGATTGCAGAAAATTCGGCTTTCACCGACCCACAGGGCAATCAAAACTAATAAACTGTTATTAAAGTACAACTTTTATATCCTCAAAGTGTTTGAACAAATATATATGACGCTAGCGATCGCCCGATCGGGGGAAGCGCATTCAGAAACTTTGATAGAAAGAGTAAAAATTATTTTGCCGATCGCTCTTGCTAGCCGCAAAAACGCAGGCAAATTCAGAATTAAGGCGGGAGGGCGCTAAATCCGTGAGCCAGGAATTTCAACTCTCAGTCACCCCTGTTGGGGACGACGAATATCTAGTGCGGACAGAAAGGGTTGCACCCGGTGTACCCTTAGCCGAACAACAAGTCCGCTGGCCGATCGACGAATGGCTTGCACTGTCTGCTCAACTGATGAACGACCCGCTGGTGGGCTTGCTCCAAGGAAAAGCAGTACAGGGAAACAGTTTTGCCGGTCGCAGCCTCTCCCGTTCGGGAAACAACTCAGGGCCCAATTTAGTAGCCCTGGGGCAACAATTATACAGTGGGCTGTTTCAAGGAAACTTGCGCGATAGCTGGACTTGCGCTCAAGGCATCGCCCAGCACCGCCGAGAAGTGCTGCAACTGCGACTCGGACTCAAAGGCCGGCGCTTGCCGCGTCTGCCGTGGGAAGTGCTGCACGCGGGCGATCGCCCTTTGGCAACCGGCACCGATGTCGTGTTTTCCCGCTACCAACCAGGTACAAGTTTGTTCAAACAAACCCGGATACTGCCTAGTAGCGGGCCACTAAAAATTTTAATGGCGATCGCCTCTCCGAGCGATCGAGACAGCTTGCAGCTTAAGCGAGAAGTGCTCCATTTGCAACAAGAACTCCAAAACCGCACCGGTCATCCTCTCAAAAACAGCCCCCATTGCCCGGAAATTCAACTGACTATTCTCGAACAGCCCGATCGAGAACAACTTACCCAAGCCCTAGAACAAGGACACTACCAAGTCCTGCACTACGCAGGCCACAGCAACTTAGGTTCCAGAGGTGGCGAACTCTACCTAGTCAGCAGCCGCACCGGCTTAACCGAAACCCTCAGTGGCGACGACTTAGCTGGATTGCTCGTTAACAACGGTATTCAGATGGCCGTGTTCAACTCCTGCCGCGGCGCCTACGGCGACCCCTCAGACCTCGCGGACGACAGCCCGGAACGGAACTTAACCGAAGCTCTAGTCAAGCGGGGCATTCCGGCAGTGCTAGCAATGGCAGAAAGCATCCCCGACGATGTAGCCCTAACTCTGACGCGGCTGTTTTACCGCAACCTCAATCAAGGCTATCCAGTCGATCTCAGCCTGAGCCGGGCCAGAGCTGGGCTAATTTCTGCCTACGGTTCTCACCAGCTATACTGGGCTTTGCCGATTCTCTACCAGCACCCGGACTTTGACGGCTATTTGACCGGCGCCCCAGCCCACAGCGCGACCTCCGGTTCTATGGTGCACATAATCGGGTCGGGAACGCAACCGGCGCTCGCGGGTACAGAATGGAAGGCTGCGTCTTCGGTTTCGGCGATCGCCCAATACCCCCCACTCCCAGCCAATAGATCGCATGAGTCAGACAATTCTGACGGCGAAGTCTGGGAATATCCCAACCAATTAAAAGATCGCAGGGATTGGGTTCACCAGAACGATCGACCCGATGCTACTAATTCACCGAACTCACCGACGGCTTCGCCGTCCTCTATTCCTCATTCTGAGTGTGCGGCGATCCAAGCAACTCGCGCCGCTGCAGCGACTCAGAAACCGTTAAAAAAACCGGGGTTGAAAAAATCTGTGGCCCTGATGCTTTGCTTGTTGCCCGTTGCTTTGAGTGCTGGCTTTTTTGGGTGGCGGCACTCGAACCGAAGCACGAAACCAGAAGAGTTACTGCCGGCGGTACGCACTCCCCTGTCGCAAAATTACCTGCAACAACGTCACTAAGGAAGGAAAAATTAATAACTTGCATAATTAAACCCCAGAAGCCTTGATCCAAGGTCAACTATTGCTCTATTAGTCACCTTATTTATTTTTCATTCCTAAAAGCGATCGCCCACTGCAATGCTGAATTTAGACCCCCTTGGCCCGGCTCCAAACTGGGTGGGGTTTTTGCTGGCCATTCGCGATCGGCTGCCGCTGGCCATTCGCGATCGAAAGTATACTGCTCGATCGAATCTCGGACTTACGTTCATCGAACCGGTTTTTATAGCAGGAGGCAGGAGGCAGAAGGCAGGAGGCAGGAGGCAGACGTAATGAGAGCGAGGGTTTCAGCAATCGATATCGTCCGGCGCCGTCTTGGCGGTTGCTATACCGAAAACAAGCAGCAGCGCCACCAAGCATCGAGGAAGAAACCGGGTTTCTCGTCGAGAAAGTAAGTCCGGGACTGCTTAATACAGAATTCGTCAGTCGATTGTAGATTTTAGACTTCGGGTTGAGCCCTGAGTCGAAGGATTTGAGATTTTAAATTTACTCCACAGATAAATCTGGGAAGTGGAACAAGACTCTAAAATTTTGATCTCTCCACGACAGGAGTCGGTGGCTTGTATGCGTTTTTGAGCGGGCTGATTCGGCAGCGGGAGCATTCGTCATTCGGCACAAGACAATAAAAGCCAGAGTTGCCACAATTAAGAACGTCCTCACCCTCAGCGCGCTTATTTCACAATAATTAATTATGGAAGCGGCTGTGAGTTTGACCCCCTCGCATCCAGGATACCCGCCCCCGGATTCATTCCGAAAGCAGACTCAGGACCGGTGAAATAAAAAACCTGTATCCGATAAAGGCGCCCCGAATTTATCCGTGGGGTCAAGGCTTAAATCTAAAATCTAAAATCTAAAATCTAAAATCGATTGACGCGCCCCTCCCGTTGGTGCATAAATTTTGAGAGTATGGCAGTTTACAGGCCACGAGTGGAAACCAATACATTTCCATGCAAACTCCATGTCGGGAACCGTTGCTAATTTGTAGTGCATCAAACATTTAAGCTGTTGTGCATTTAACTCGGTCTTTTTCAATTCCCCTGTGGAAATAACCTCAAGTTCTCTGGCTTGGGGCCGCAGGAGGAAGATTTTCCCCAGTTCCCCCTAGAAATCTACTGATTCGTGGCGAAGTGTTAAGAGTCGCGAAGCAATCTCGCCCGATCGAAACTATTCCCCTCTTAGTGGCTGCCCGATGTTTCTGCCGCCGCGCCCATTGAGTCGGGTTTAAGCTAAAACCCGTTCAAGGAAGAGGTGAAATTTCCTGTAATTTTTACCGGATTGCCTTCCCCAGACTGCGTTCTGTGGAAGTTATATGCCCAACACCTTAATAGAAGATTGGTCGTTGGTATTTGGGGTTTTGAGGGGATTTCCAGCCCGAAAAACAGGGTTTATACCCTTTTAGATTTTAGATTTTAGATTAAAGACTTGAAGAATTGGGAATGACTTATTCCATAAGGGTTTCGAGCACGGGCCTACAGTTGGATTATTTTTGTAAACTGGTGCGTGCAAGTAGCTGGCAGGGGCATCGAGAACAAGTGCTGCCTCCCCTTGTTGAGGTAAAAGTTAACCCCGGCCGGTAAATGCTGTCGGGAGATTTGCAGCGGCCGCGCTCTAGGTATTTCGATTCATGGCTGTCTTGTTTTTACCTTGACCACAGACACAATCGGGGATTGGTGAATGCAGGGAACAGACTTTACTGTAAAAAAGTAAAGCATTTAATTTGCGACAATAATTTCCCGCGCGATCGCAAGAGAGGCTTACGCAAGGATTTGGGCCGCGATCGGCAAATTGATCGCCCTTCGAGCATCCTTACTTGCACCCCCGGTCTTGAGGCCGCAGAAATTTATCCAGAATCTTAATATTCAGAATTATTAGTATTGACAGTGAAACAAAGTTAATCTAATGTGTTGTAATTGATATAAGTAAAGTCCAATAAGCGAGGTACGGTCAATGGCAGAAACAGCTACAGCACCCTTAACAGGAAAAGGTCTGCTTCAAAAAATCAAAGGCAGTGATTTGCCACGCAGAGAACTTGCAAAGCTTTGCGGCTACTTCACGGTCAGCAAAAGTGGAGAAACCCGGATTAATCTGGCTGAGTTTTACGATGCAGTGTTAGCTGCTAAGGGCATTGAGCTAGAGAAGTCTAAAGCAGACGGACGCGGGCGAGAAGCGAGTTATCGAGCTAGCGTTCACAAGAATGGCTCGATCGTGATCGGGGCAAATTATACCCAAGAAATGGGATTAAAGCCGGGAGACGAGTTTGAAATTAAGCTCGGATACAAGCACATTCGCTTGATTCAGATCGATGTGGACAGACCGGATGTGGAATTGGATGATGAAGAGGAGGATACAGAAGAATAAAGGCGATTCCCTGCGGGATAGCTTCGCCGCGCGTGATGCAGTCAGCCGATAGCAAGGCGACTGGATTTGGCATTCGCTACACGAGTATTTGCGCGCCACCCTTCGATTTAACTGATGAGCTGTCTTGACTATTTCTATTTTCTCTTGTCCCGCAAAGACTACAGTGCCTCTGAACTTCGCAAAAAGGGGCAAGAGAAAGGTTTTGGCAATGAGGAAATATTGGAGGCGATCGCGCAAATTCAAGACCGCGGCTATCAGTCCGACACTCGCTTGGTGGCAAACTCGATCGCCTCTGGTGCAGGCAAATACGGGAAGTCTGCCATCAAGCGCAAGTGCCTGCAAAAAGGAATTACCAACGATTTGTTCGAGCAAGTCTGGGAAGAAGAAATTGCCGAAAATCAGGACTCCGAAGCAGAAAAACTGGCCGCATTAAAAGCCAAAGTCATGCGGAAATACAAGATCGATACTTGGGGTAAAGCCGATCCCAAAACCAAGGGCAAAGTCTTGAATTACCTGCAATACAGGGGCTTTAATGCCTTTGAAATTTGGCGACAGTGGCAAACAGAAGAAGAAGATGAGTAAATAGTAGGGCCACGCCAATAGGTGCGGCCCAGATAGGCAAGCACAACTACACTGCTGCCGACAGGGCTAAAGTGTAAGTCCTGAGTTTTTGTAAATGTGTGTCAATCCGAGTGCGTTGACCGAGAAAATGGGATGCCAGCCCCGTCCTTTTAGGACGGCTTTATGCTATAGTTTAATTGGTTGAAATCCCCACCTAAGATTGCAGCGATATATACTCATCTTGAGTTGAAACCGGGACTGATCCAGTAATAGGGAAAGACCCAAGGGCAATGGTTAAAATCCAACCTGGAAGCAAAACAAAGTATTGTTAATGTTTTTTAAACAAAACGATACATATAGTCGGGATAGGGCATTGCCACGACTTAAAATGAACATGGAGGCGCTCGTAAGACTACTTCGGTAGCATTGGTCGATGAAGTGTTAAGAATCCTCTCGCCTTTAGGCAGGGGAGTATGTCAATAACTAAGATTCGTACATCTGCCGGTGTCTGGCTAAAAGCTGGAGATATTTCTCATTGATTTTGGCCAGCATCCATTTCTCTTGAAAAATGGCGGCGGATTCTGCTTTCACCGGATCTGCTTGTAGGGGCAAAATATCTTTTCGAGCTGCGGTTTGCTCTGCAACAGACTTCAGTTTCTGAGGGTTTTGCTGGTATTTTCGACCGCTTTTGTGGTTGGCGTAGCGACGCGATCGAGTATACCCCATCTGCAAGAACTTGCGGGCCATGTCGGCTCCCACAAAATCATCGGCATCGAGATACTCTAAAAACAAGGAGTAAATTTTGCTGCTGGACTCCCTGGCAATTTCAGGAGTCTTAAATCTCCAGAAAGGCAGAATTTCTCCTTTGTAGGGTTCAACCAACAGCACTCCCTGTTCTCCTTTCCCTACCCGATAAAGTTCCGGGTGCTGTCGAAAGTCGATGTTCTTAAAATCCGCATGGTAGTCGAACTGCTTCATCGGGCGTTTTCTGTTCTATCTGGAACTATAGAAGCCCGGGGTTTACCTTCGTCTGGTTGGGTATAAACCCAGGCCCAAGCAATCAAGACAGCTTGAAAAGGCAGCCTGAACCAATACAGTAATTGGTTGTGGGGAATCCCTTCTATCGGAATGTTGTTGACGGCTTGATTGATATTAGCTGGAAACACGGCAATAAACAAGGCAATTAACCCCCACGCCGCCGCCCTGCTCACAGGAGGAACTAACAGCCCAATTCCGCCCAAAATCTCGAAAAAACCGCTGATATAAACCAAGGCTTCCGGGTAAGGAAGCTGGGGCGGCACAATTCTGATAAAAGGTGCGGGTACTGCAAAGTGCAGCACGCCTACAATACTGATAGCTACTGCGAGAATAACTCGCCAAATTTCTTTTTGACTTTTCATGGGCAATCGGTAATTAATAATTGTTAAATTGCTGCGAGAATGCTTGCCAAAATTCGCTATTTGCGATCGAGATGACAAGAAAACTGACCCCCCAACATTCCCGCTTTCCGGGTTTCTTTACTCTGGCTGCTGGCTGTAACGATTTTATTTCGTAGAAAAACCAGGTTTCTGGGTAACTCCCAGACAAGTTTTCACAGCCCCAAACTGGAGGAAGCGAGAACTGGAATCGAAGGCCTGCGCGTTGAGTGCCAAAAACAGCTAGCGCGCATTTTGATACCAAGATTTTAATGTCTAGTGCCCTGTTGCTGTCTCTATCTTCGGGTAGTGAAACATGATTTTTGTTCCGGCTCGGGCTTCGTCAGCAGCCAAACCAGTGGGGGATTTTCTCGATCGACAAATGCGCCATCGCTTAACATTAAATAAATCCTCGCCGCAATTGATGAGTGCGATTACTGCTAAATTTGACCTAGCCTTCCAGACGCTTCCCTACCCTTCACCGAACCCTTGCGGGAAGATAGCTTTGCTAGCGCGTACCTTGATTAGAAGAATTAAGGGGAGTAATTTGTCAATAACTTTTAGAATTATTTAATATTTGCGCTGTGAGAATTATTGCCAGAGGCAATTCGTGAACGCTCTGTAATTAAAATTAGGCTCTCAAGTTTGAATTTTGTCAACTTCCCACAGATGTTATAATGAATGAAATTATCGCATTTGCTAAAAAGTCGATCGTGCTAGCAACTCCCCAACCCTCCTGGTGGAATTCAAAATTGTCACCAACGGCAGGAACTTTTTAGCCACCACATTATTCAAAAAGATTGAGCCTCCAAGCGCTGTGTCATTTTTATCTCCACGTAAGCAATCACCGACGACCATGAACACCTCAACCAACACCTCTAAATTTCGCCTAAACCGGATGCTGCGACAATCGCTGTTTGCAGGCATCATTTCTGCTGCAGCTTTAGCTAGCGGATGGGCCCCCGGTTTGTATGGACAATCCCCAAACCTCGTTTTCGGAGCAGCAGCCCAAGCTCAAGAGATTAGCAGCGAAGAAATTACTAGCTACGCTCGTGCTGTGTTGGCAATAGAACCCAGACGGGTGGAAGCTTATAACGAAATTAAAAAAATGGCTGGAGGCTCGGTTCCCAGAGTAGTGTGCAACGAAACTCAGCAAATTAACAGGCTGTCTGGAAATTTTCGTGGTATCGCAGTGAATTACTGCCAACAAGCTAAAAAAGCTATCGAAACCTATGGTTTGACAGTTAGTCGCTTCAACCAGATCACTTTGCTCCAGCAAGCAGACCCGGCAGTAAAACAGCAAATTCAAGCCGAGCTGCTGCGACTGCAACAAGCGGGCAATCAATAAGCTTGAGGGTTTGAGTCTTTCTTCCTCTCCCGTTCTATTAGACTTCTCCATAAAAGCTTGTTAAGGGCAGGCAGGATGCCTAAGCGCTACCTCCCCCCAACAATATATTGGAGATTTAAATTGTTCGAGTTCCTAGACGGTAGGCAAAATTTTTTGAAAAAAAAGCGATCGTCTGCGATAAAGTGCTTGACAAAATAACATAAATTTGGTAATAATGCCAGAACGGGAGCGGGCAGAGAGATGAATATTTTTCAACGGGCTGTAAATCGGAATGAGATATAGCGATCGCCAAGACGATTAAAACGTTTTTAATTTCTGAAACATGAGCTGAAGATGGCAACTTCGCTCTTCCTTATTCCTTCGGCTATAAAAAAGATATTCCTCAAAAAGTCAATGTCAAGTGAATTGCTCTGAGGAATAGAATATAAAAATGCTAACATTCACAAAACATTTACCTGCAAATCCCGATGCTGTTGTCAGCTTTACTTTACCAATGACAGCGGACGATCGCACTCGCAGCCGCCACCGATTCGAGACGAATACGGGGGAAAAGCTCCAACTGAGTTTGCCCAGAGGTACGGTACTGCGCGATCGAGATTTATTGCAGTCGGACGACGGTAGCTGTTTGGTACTGGTAAGTGCAAAACCCGAATCGGTGCTGACAGCGCGGGCATCAAGTCCGCTGCTACTGATGCGGGCGGCGTATCATTTAGGAAACCGCCACGTAGCTTTAGAAATTGCCGATAATTATTTAAGACTTTCTCCCGACTCTGTGTTGCAGGGAATGCTACAAAAAATGGGTTTGGAAGTAACAGAGGAAATTGTGCCGTTTCAGCCAGAAATGGGCGCTTACGGGCACAGCCATTAGATTTTAGATTTTAGATTTTAGATTTTAGATTTACTTCCACCGATGAATCCGAGGGCTTATGACTAAATTGCTTTCGGCCATTCAAGAAGCAATAAGTCAACAGTCAACAGTCAACAGTCAACAGTCAACAGTCAACAGTCAACAGTCAACAGTCAACAGTCAACAGTCAACAGTGAACAATCAACTTTTATGTTTGTTACAGCTAGCTTTTGCACCTGTGGGAGCTTATAGTTATTCTGAGGGAATCGAAAGCCTGGTAGAAACCGGTGCGATCGACAGCGAGATTAATTTGAGGAAGTGGTTAGAAAATTCGCTGCAATTTGGGGCTGTGCGAGTAGAAGCCGCTGTGGTGGTAAGGGCTTTGAGGGCGGCCCAGATTGGGGATTTGACGGCTTTGAATTACTGGAATGCTTGGGCGACTGCTGCTAAGGAAACAGAAGAGTTGCGCTTGCAAAGTTGGCAAATGGGGCGGACTTTGGTCAGGCTGCTGCTGGATTTGCGTGAAGCGAAGCTATCCCGCAGGGAATCGCCCGTTGCTTCTGGGTTAACAACAATTGTAAAAGATTTGGTGGAATTGGGCGGCAATCAGTGCAATTTTGCGATCGGCTTTGGCATTGCCGCAGCCAACTGGCAGATTGAAGAGGAAGCGGCCGTGTTAGGATATTTGTACAGTTGGGCTGCCAATTTGGCGAGTGCGGGCGTGAAACTGATTCCCCTCGGTCAAACAGCAGGTCAACAGTTACTGTTAGATTTGCAGTCTCAAATTAGCTGTACGGCGCAAGAAGTTTTAAAATTAGAAGATGATGAGCTTGGCAGTTGCAGTTGGGGATTAGGACTCGCTAGCATGGCCCACGAAACTCAGTACACTCGGTTGTTTCGCAGTTGAAAATCAGCAAATCTAAAATCTAAACTCTAAAATCTAAAATCGCTATGGGTGCTTTTCGTGTAGGAATTGCTGGGCCGGTTGGTTCGGGGAAAACTGCTTTACTGGATGCTTTGTGCAAGGCGCTGCGGCAGCAATACCAGATTGCTGTTGTTACTAATGATATCTATACTCAGGAAGATGCCCAGTTTTTGGTTCGGAGTCAAGCTTTAGAGAGCGATCGAATTTTGGGCGTAGAAACGGGAGGCTGTCCCCACACAGCCATCCGCGAAGATGCTTCCATTAACTTAGTAGCTATAGAAGAGTTAGAACAAAAATTTACTGATTTAGATTTAGTGTTTGTAGAAAGCGGCGGCGATAACTTGGCGGCAACGTTTAGCCCGGAGTTAGTAGATTTAACTATTTACGTAATCGATGTCGCAGCAGGCGATAAAATTCCGCGCAAAGGCGGGCCAGGAATTACTAAATCTGATATGTTGGTAATTAATAAAACAGACCTCGCACCTTATGTAGGAGCAGATTTAGGCGTAATGGAACGGGACGCGAAAAAAATGCGTGGCGACAAACCTTTTGTTTTTACTAACTTGAAGACAAAGGAAGGATTAGAATCGGTAGTTAATTTTGTTAAATTGAATAGGGCATAGATTGAGAAAATATAGTATAATGTAAATAAAGTGACACGGCTCGCAATTCCCCGTGAAAACGTCTCCAGACAAATATAGTCTGCTTGAGTCGCGGGAGTGTCAAAAAAATCTCGTTCTAGTTTTGCCGTTTAATGACTACCAAGTAAGTTATGCTGAGTTGTTATGATGCAGCCGAATACTTTTTGGCTCAGGCAAGTGAAGATGCTGGCGATCTGATATCTAATCTCAAGCTTCAGAAATTGGTTTACTATGCTCAAGGCTTTCATTTAGCTTTGTACGATGAACCGCTATTTCCTGAAGCCATAGAAGCATGGACTCACGGGCCCGTTGTTCCTGATTTGTACCGTCACTATAAAAAGTATGGTACTGGTGCAATTCCATGTCCAGAATATATAAACTTTTCGATTTACGACGAAGAAACTAAGAGCCTGCTTGATGAAGTTTACTCTGTGTTTGGGCAGTTTGCTGCATGGAAGTTAAGCAACATGACACACGAAGAATATCCCTGGAAACTTGCTGCTCAAAATAGCGGAAAAATTACTCATCAATCCCTGAAAAAATACTTCAAGACTCAACTCAATTGTGAAGAAGCGTCTTAAGGCAAATCAACGCCAAGAAAAAGGGAAAAGGATTTCACCTAGAGAAATTGTTGATTTACCGCCAGAGCAGGAGTCACCTCTATTTTCTTTGCGATACATGAATAAAGATTACTCTCTTTCTCAATGCACAAAAGATGAAAAGGCTGCTTTTGCAGATACGCTCTACAAATTAAATCAGCTTACCTGGAGTGAGATTAATGCTTCTCCCCGTCACGGATTGGGCTACGAGAAGATAGCCCGAAGTTCCATTAGAGCACCTATTCCCAGCCATCTTAAGGATGATGTAAATTTTATTGCTTTTCGGTTTTGCGGGAAGGCTCCGATGGTTGGTTATCGGGATGGGGCTGTGTTTTATGTTATTTGGTTGGACAGGGGTTTTACGCTTTACCCTCATTAAAAAGAACTCGTTAAATTAGTGGCGGTGTCCAATTTTCGCTACCGCACCAGCAATTCCCTCACCAAATTAGCCAAACGTTCTGTACTGTCTCTCACTGCTAATTGAGAAGCTGCTTGAGACATTTTTTCCAAATAATCGGAATCTCTTAACAAATACAGCACCTTGCTTTGCAACACATCTGCTGTCAGTTCGCTTTGACGGAATACCACGGCGGCGCCAGATGCGGCAAATACTTCCGCATTAAATCTTTGGTGGTCGTCAGCGGCGTGAGGAAAAGGAATTAAAATAGAAGGTACTCCCGTTACTGCTAATTCTGTCAGAGCACTCGCGCCCGATCGACTAATTGCTAAATTTGCTCGCTGCAACAAACTCGCCACATTGTCGTAAAATGGCATCGACAAATATTGCTCGTGTTTCAAACTCTCAGCATCGGGGTCATTATTTCCGGTAAGGTGAACCACCCAAGCACCCGCATCAAACCAAGCCGGAGCACACTCGCGCACTAACTGATTGACTGCGACAGCACCTTGAGAGCCGCCCATGACTAAAATTACAGGTACACTGTCAGGAATTGGCAAATTTAGAGGTTGGCGGGCGAGGAATTGCGATCGCACCGGCGTACCAGCAACCACAGTTTTGGCGCGGGGTAAATGCTGGGCTGCTGCTTCAAATCCGATCGCCACAGCAGTGCACAAAGGACTAAACCAGCGCGTCACCTTCCCCGGAATGGCATTAGATTCGTGGAGAATCACCGGCAAACCCAAAGAACGAGCCGCTAGAATTGCCGGTGCTGCGATGTAACCGCCGGTAGTAAAGACTCCCTGAAAATTTCCCGCTTTGAGCAACTTCCGCACATGAAGGATCGAGCCGACGAGTCCGCCCAAAATTCGCACTGTACCGAGTCCAAATCGCTGCTGAAAGCCTTCAACGGCGATCGTGTGGAGGGGGTAAAGGGATGAAACTAACTCGGTTTCCATGCGGTCTGGGACTCCCAGCCATTCGATCTGACAGTCGTTCAACTGACTAGCGGTGGCGATCGCGGGAAATAAATGTCCACCAGTGCCGCTAGCTGCAACCAACAACCGGAGGGGGGCTTTTGTCAAGGTTTTTGTTTCTTTTACAAGTACAAGTTCCACAGGTCAATCGATTTTATATTTGAGGTTTTAGATTATTATGCTTATTATTCCGGCAGTTTCAGCCAATTTTCAATCAGCAATCTAAAATTAGATTGTGCCGTGTCCGTCCTTCAGTTGTCAGTTTTCGTTGCAGGCGAACAGTTGCCCAAGCTACGACCCCTGACAAATAACCAAATTATCACCTAATGCGTAATTTTTTGAATTTAGTGCCAAGTGCATCTCAGTATTTTTCCGGCCGTCGGGACGAAAAAGCCGATCCGGCGATCGTTTTTGGCTTTAACTGCGGGCAGTCGATCGCTCAAATGTTGTTATGTTTAACAGTGGTAAGTGCTGGCGTGCTGCATCAAGGTGCGGCAAGAGCGATCGGTGCGATCGCGGCGACTCCCCAAACGATCGCCCAAACAAGAGCAAATGCGCCTGCCCCACTCACAAAAGTGCTAACAGAAATTGACGCAGCGGCCAACCGGCGCGATGTCAAAGCAGTCATGGCATTTTACAGCCCGAATTTCACTCATTCTGACGGCTTAAACAGCCGCATCATGGAAAAAGCCCTCACCCAACTCTGGGAGCGATATCCGAGTTTAAATTACCGCACCGAGATCAAATCTTGGAAAACCGAAGGTAGCGCGATTCTTGCAGAAACCATAACTACAATTGCCGGCACTCAAAAAAAGGATGGCAGAGAATTAACTCTCAAAGCTACCATCCGTTCCCAGCAGCGCTTTGAAGGTGAAAAAATAGTTAGTCAAGAGATTTTAGCAGAACAAACTCAGCTTAGTTCTGGCAATAATCCTCCCACAATTGAAGTAAATTTGCCGGAGCAAGTTAAGGTAGGCGAAGATTACTATTTTGATGCCATTGTGCGAGAGCCGATCGGCGATGATATTTTAATAGGGACTGTTTTGGAGGAACCCATTACCGAAAAAACCTTTTTTAATCCCTCAGAAGTCGAGCTAGAGTTGCTAAATTCTGGGGGAATTTTTAAAGTAGGTAAAGCTCCGGCTACGCCCGAAAATCGGTGGGTTTCAGCAGTTTTGATGCGACAAGGTGGAATTGCAACAGTTAGTGTGCGATTGCGGGTTGTCAAGTAATAAAATAGGTGTTATGGGTTATTTGAGTAATTTCTGTAGTGGCGGTTTAAGTAAAATCTCTAATACAAATGAGAGAACCCGGTAAACCTGCCCCTACAAGAATTATGGTTAATTGACCCGACTTAATCTTATACCCACTAAAAACTACGTTTTTTCCTCTTCTTTCCTCTCTCTGCGCCCTCTGCGCCCTCTGCGGTTAATACATCTTCCTTCTTATTAAAAATGATTTCTATCCAAAACCAAATTGTTTTCATTACAGGTGCCAGTAGCGGTATCGGAGCAGCCTGTGCCAAGATATTCGCCAAAGGTGGAGCCAAACTAATTTTAGCAGCCCGCCGTCTTGAAAAGCTCGATCGACTGGCAAACGAACTTGTAGAAACAAAATCCATCGCATCGGCGAACGAGATTTATTTGCTAGAATTGGACGTGCGCGATCGCCCGCAAGTCGAATCGGCGATAGCGGCGCTTCCCGATGCCTGGAAAAACATCGATATTCTGATTAACAATGCCGGATTGAGCCGTGGTTTAGACAAACTGCACGAAGGCAACTTTCAAGATTGGGAAGAAATGATTGATACCAATGTTAAAGGGTTGCTTTACATGACTCGTGCGATCGTGCCGGGAATGGTAAGCCGAGGCCGCGGCCACGTAGTGAATATCGGGTCAATAGCAGGCCGCCAAGCTTATCCGAAAGGCAATGTTTATTGCGCTTCCAAAGCAGCAGTGAGAGCTATTTCTGAAGGGTTAAAACAAGACCTTTTGGGAACACCAGTGCGGGTGACGGAAATAGAGCCTGGTTTGGTGGAAACAGAATTTAGTAATGTCCGGTTTCACGGCGATGCAGAAAAAGCCAAAAATGTCTATCAAGGATTGACACCGCTGACTGCGGACGATGTAGCCGATGTCGTGTATTTTTGCGCGACGCGATCGCCCCACGTCAATATTAGCGAAGTCTTGCTAGTTCCGACAGACCAAGCTAGTGCAACTCTGGTTCACCGAAAAGAGTTGTGAGTTGTGAGTTTTGATACCAAATCCTACTTAAATATCCCCTTTATTTCTTAGTCCCTATATGCTCAGACTTCGTTTCTGTAGGAAAGGTTCCCACCGCTGAGTGTTATGAGGGATTTCTCAGCATGATTGGGTATGAAGTGTGAATTCAACAGTTCTGGATAGTTAAATCTTTTCCGGTTGACTCAATTTTTTTTAAGTATATAAAAATCAAACAAATAATTGGCATTTTTTGAGTAATTTCACATAGAACTATTCCGGACATCAGGATTGTAGCTAGTAAATCTCACCAGAGAGATAAACCTCTGGATAGATATCCCCCCATTTGAGATGACAGGCTATGTCCCAAGTAACAAATTCCACCCCACCCCTAAGCGTTGAACAGAACGCTCTTGGGGGTCTAATTATCCAAGGCTCGCCGGATTTACCAAACAGAATTAACGGCGACATCGGTTCCGATCAAATCAATCTAGGCTCTGGCAATGACGAAGTTGCCGGTTTAGGTGGCGAAGACATCATTTTGGGTTTCGGCGGCGATGACGTTTTGAGAGGCGGCGATGGAAATGATGTTGTAAACGCTGGAGAAGGCAACGATTCTGTGTTCGGCGGAGAAGGCATCGATACCATGTTCGGCGGCAAAGGTGATGATGTAGTCGATGGTGGTGCTGGCAATGATGTTCTCTCGGCCAACCAAGGAGCAGATACTATTAGTGGCGGAGAAGGCATCGATACCGTGTTCGGCGGCAAAGGCGATGATGTCGTCGATGGCGGCATCGGCGATGACGCTGTTTTTGGCGACATAGGCAATGACACCGTAAGTGGTGGCAGTGGCAATGACTTCGCAAGTGGTGGCGAAGGCAATGATGTCGTCAGCGGTGGCGAAGGCAATGATGGTGTGTACGGCGGTAAAGGTGAGGATGTAGTTGATGGCGGTCCTGGAGATGACCTGGTAAGTGGCAATCAGGGAAATGACACTATAACAGGTGGTGAGGGCAATAATTCCTTGTACGGCGGTAAAGGCAATGACTTGCTATTAGGCGGTACTGGTAACGATATTATTTCTGGCAACAGAGGAAATGACACCCTCACAGGTGGTGCCGGGGCGGATACATTCCGTTTCGAGTTTGTCGGGGCAGATAATATGGATACGCTGACCGATTTTAATCCTACAGAAGATAAAATTCAGCTTGACCAAGCTGTGTTTAATGCTTTGATACCGGGCAATCTAACTGGCAACCAATTTATTACCGACCCCAATTTCAATCCCAACACTCCTGGGGCAGCGGGCGCGGCTAATGTCATCTACAACCCGGTTGACGGTTCGCTGTACTACCGCAATCAAAACGGTCAAATATCGATCGTCGCTCAAGTAGGTAATAACCTGAATCTGGGGTCGAATAACTTTGAAATCATTTAAAGTTTATCCCGATTGAGGGTGGATCTATCATTAATATAATTTAAACATTAGCGGCTGGCGAAAAACTCACCAAAAAAATAAGTGAGCGGGCTTCACCAATCAGAAAATTGGTTAATGACTTGAGTGCCTGATGTCAGTTAGGGCTAGCGACGGTTGCAATTTACCTTTTAAAATTACTAATTTAATTAAGTATGCTCAGCACCCAAGGGAGAGAACAAAATTCCAATTTAGTAGAAGCTTTTGCCAAAATGGGTTTGCTGTGCGAGCAGGCGGGAAAGATAGAAGATGCTGCTTTTCACTACCAGCAGGCACTGGCTCTCGGAAAAAACAGCCTCGAATTGCAGCACAATTTGGGTAGAGTTCTGCAACAGCAGGGGGATTTTACAGGAGCGATCGGCAGCTACCGACAGGCACTGGCTGTCAACCCAGATGACGTTCAAGCTCACTACAATATAGGCGTTGCCGTTCACCAGCAAGGAAGGATAGAAGCAGGGATTTACAGTTACCAGCAAGCGATATCTTGCTGGAAAAAAAGCTCTCAACCAGCTCTTTTATCCTACGCGGTAAATGCCTACAGCAATTGGGGCTGCCTTCTGGTGCAGGAGGGCAAAGTTGACGAAGCAATTGTGGTTTTTCAAGCGGGAATAGCTGTGGCGCCCGATGATGCTGCTCTGTACAATAATTTAGGTATTGCTCAGTTACAACTGGGGAAGCCAGAGGAAGCGATCGCCCTTTGCCGCCGCGCGATCGAGTTGCAGCCAGAATTAGTCATGGCCCGTTACAATTTGGGCAAAGCATTCCAAAGATTGGGGCTGCATACTTTTGCAATAGAATGTTTTGAGTTGGTAATTAGCAAAGATCCCGATCTGGTTTCGGCATACAGCGATCGGGCCGTTTCTTTGATGGCACAAGGCAATTTAGCTGAGGCAATGCTATGTTGGCAAAAGGCTATTGCCCTGCAAAGCGAGTTTGTTGATGGTTTTTGCCGCCAAGTAGAGATGCGGTTGACTTCCGTACAAGAACTTAATGAACTCGATCGCTCTCAAATAGCCTGTGTGCGATTTCTGAAGCAACTTCAAGGAAAGGACGGCTCTGGTTACGCCATTTCTAGTCTTGCTAACAATCCGCTTCATCTTTCATCATTGCTTATCGATTTAGCAGAGACTTACTTCCATTTGGGAAACGCCTTATTCGAGTACGGCGGGTACGAACAAGCAGAAAGCTATTACCAAAAAGCTTTACAAATTCAACCTAAGAATGCGGATATTTACTTGCGGCTGGCTCATTGCTTGAGTCAGCAAAAACGATTTTCGGCAGCGATTGTAGTTTACCACATGGTGCGGGCAATTGCGGGCGATCGCTCGGATGTTTCCGAACAGTTGCAGGCTGTATTGAAAAAACAGCAGGAGTTGATTCATTCTCCCTCAGCCCGCCAAGGGTTGAAACCCCTGGTTAATAGAGAAAGTCCACTAAAGTGGGCTAAAGAACGGTTTTTTAGTCCTCTTAAACAGAAGCGGATTCATTCTCCCTCAGCCCGCCAGGGGTTGAAACCCCTGGCTAATAGCGAAAGTCCACTAAAGTGGACTAAAGAGTGGGATTTTAGTCCTCTTCAGAGGACTTCAGCTATGAGACAGGGAATTCATTCCCTGTCGGAGTGCGACTCTGACTCTCACTTGGGAAGCATGAAACACCCCTCCACTGTTAACGGCAATAAAAATCCCAAATCGGAATGTCAGGGCTTAGATTGTCAGCGGTGTCTCAAGCGGATTTTCAGACAGTTTGAGCCTGTGCATTTAGGTAATGGCGTATATTCTTGTACTCAGCAGGGAGAGACTGCTGTTGAGTCGCCGGAAACATTTGTGACTTCACTCCCAAACGGGCGGGCTTGGATTGTACCGCAGAAAAATTCTTGGATGATTTGCAATGCTATTGCTATTATCGATTCTGGCGATCGGCTTTTACCCGAACTTTCCCGCGAATATCCGGGTGAGTTGCCGGGATGCGAAAATAAACATTCTACTCAGCACAGGTTTCTGAATTTAAAACCGGAAGAATTGCCACCTTTAGAAAAGATAGACGGTACGGTGGCGGTATTGGCTGGACTTTCGGGAAATGTCTATTTTCACTGGATGGTGGATATTTTGCCCCGGATTGAAGTTCTGCAGCGTTGGGGGATAAATCTGGAAGAGATAGATTGGTTTTTGGTTAATAGCTGCCAGCAGCCTTTTCAGCGAGAAACCCTGAAAGCATTAGGAATTCCTGAATATAAAATTATAGAGAGCGATCGCCATCCTTACATTCAAGCCAAACAATTAATTGTTCCCTCTTTTCCTGGATATCTGGGCTGGCTGTCGCCGCAGGGGCTTGAGTTTTTGAGGCGGGTTTTTTTAAATGAAAAATTTAAACAACTCTGTAGTGCAAACATCTTTCTCGCTAGAGGTACACAGGTAAGCGAGCAAGACGATCGCAAATATATTTATCCAGAACGCATCTATATCAGCCGCAGCCAATCCAGCTACCGACGAGTAATCAATGAAGAACAGGTTATACAATTTTTAAGGGGATTTGGTTTTGTTTCAGTGCTACTAGAAACTATGAGTGTGGAGGAGCAAATAGCATTATTTTCTCGCGCCCAAGCTATCGTAGCGCCTCACGGTAGCGGTCTGACAAATATTATCTTTTGTGGTTCAGAAACAAAAGTAATTGAGCTAGTCTCTCCCAATTATATCAGGCACTACTATTGGGCGATATCTCAGCAGGTAAATCTAGAACATTATTATGTAATAGGAGAGAGCTTTAATTGTGGCCAAATTCGACATTTAATGTATCAAAATCCATTGACGGAAGATATTTTAGTCAATTTGAACTCTCTCAAAAAAATGCTGGAAGAGACCAATCTATTTAGTTCAAAAAATTCCCTAGATTTAAGATTTCTGGAAAACCCTAAAAATCCTACAGCAATTATGAACCAAGAATCAGCAGATTATTTCCAAAAACGGGCAGAATTTTATTTAGAACAAGGTAAGTTAAGCGATGCTGTAGCGGCTTGCGAGCAAGCCCTGAAGCAGAAACCAGATTTTGCACCAGCTTACAAAACGTTGGGCAAGATTAGTCAAGTACAAGGTAATTTAACTAAGGCAAAGCATTGGTACGTGAAAGCTCTGGAAATTCAGCCGGATTTTGCAGAAGTTTATACTAATCTTGCTACTCTGTACACCCAAGAGAAAAATTGGGAGCGGGCTTTAATGTGTTATCAAAAAGCAAATTCCGCTCAGGTAGAAGATACAAAAACTAATAGCATTCAAGGTGTTTTAGCCTTCAACCCTGGCGATATTGAAGTCTACATTCAAGGTGCAGAAGCGTTTTATGCTCAAAGGAAATTTGAGCAGGCGGCGGCGGCTTGCCAGCGAGTTATCCAAGTTAAACCAGATGCTAGGGCTTATAAAATTTGGGGTAATGCTAGGCAAGCTCAAGGCAAGGTAGAGGAGGCGAAAAATTGCTATGCTAAGGCGATTGAACTCGATCCTGATTTTGCTGAAGCTTATACTAATTTGGGGACGCTTTATGCTCAGGAACAGCAGTGGCAATCTGCGATCGCATTTTACCAAAAAGCGATCGCCCTTCAGCCGAATTTAGCATCAACTTACCGAAATTTAGCTCGGGTGTGGGCGCAAATGGGTCAGCTATCGGAGGCTGACGAGTGCTGGTTTAAAGCGTATTCTCTAGAACCTGCCAAGGCTACTCCTGAAGAACACATTCATCTGGGCGATAATTTTTTGAGGCAGAATCAGGTAACGCAGGCTATACGCTGCTACTGCCATGCTATCGAGTTAAACCCCAATTCAAACGAAGCTTACCAACAGTTAGGAAATGCTCTCAAAGCTCAAAAAAAGGTGCAGGAAGAAGTTGCTAGTTATCGAAAGATAATTGAACGTCCTGCTAACATTTTTGGGGATTTGTTCAAGACAGTAGTTGTGAGTTTTAATCCCAAATCTGAGTCACCTCAGAATCCCCAAACATCTAGTTTGCCGGCTAATGTTGCAGCTAACTCCTTGCAACTCGATTCCACAATCTCTGCTGAAAAACCTCGCGTACAGTTGCAGCAACAGGCAACAATTCCGGCTGTACCGCAACAGTTAAATACGATCGCCCTTGCGGAAAATTCTGCACCTGCCGCTCAAAACTCGGCTGAGGTTTTGTCGCCTGTGACAGTTGTTGATAGCGGTTTTACGGCGGATTTTCGGCAACCAGAAACGGCTGATGACTGCATTCAGCGGGCGGGATCTTATTGCGCTCAAAAACAGTTCGATCTGGCTATTGCTGAGTGCAAGCGAGCTCTTGAAATCCAACCAGATGCGGTGGCTGCTTACAAACTGTGGGGCAAGATTTTGCAAGTGCAAGGGAATATAGAAGAGGCGATCGAGTGCTATAAAAAAGCCGTCCAAATTAAGTCTAACGATGCAGATATTTACGTAAATCTTGGCACATTGTATGCTATGGCAAAACAGCTATCGCCGGCAATTGCTTGCTACCAAAAAGCGATTGCTATCCAACCGAATTTAGCACCAGCTTACCGGAATTTGGCTAGGGTGTGGACGCAGCAGGGCAAACAGGAAGAGGCGAACGAGTGCTGGTACGAAGCTTATTCTTTGGAACCGGAAAAGGTATCGCCAGATCAGCATTTTAAATTGGGCAACCTTTTGTTTAAGCAAAATCAAATTACTTATGCGATCGCCTGTTACCGCCGCGCGATCGAGTTAAATCCGAATTTAACTGCGGCTTACCAAAATCTGGCGACAGCGTTAAAAAAGCAAGGCAAGTTAGATGAAGCTGCTGTCTGTTTGGAGAAAGTGGCAGCACTTAACGGCAACGCTTCGGTATCTGGCAGTAAAGCAGCAGATACTTTTGCCCATGCGACGCGGGTAAAGGGCGATCGCAACAGTCACCAACCTGCTGCCGCTGTGGAAGCTGGGGATGCGATCGCTTCTGGGGCACTAGCAAACAATCTGAATAACGGTCATTCAAAATCCGCCGAAAGTCTAACATTATCCGCACTCGATAGCGGTAATAGTAACAGCGGCAAACCTGTAGCGATCGTCAATTCTGTCAGTGCAGAAACATACATCAAACAGGCAGAATCTTATTACGCGCAGGGGAAATTTGAAGAAGCGATCGCGGAGTGCAAGCGAGCTATTGAAATCCAACCGGATGCAGCATTTGCCTACAAGATTGCGGGGAATGCTACCCAAGCTATGGGCAAAGCAGAGGCCGCGAGGTATTGGTACGTTCAAGCCCTGGAAATCGAGCCGGATTTTGCTGAAGTTCGCGCGAATTTAGGCAGCCTTTACGCTCAGCAGAAACAGTGGCAAAAGTCAATTGCTTGTTACCAAGAAGCAATTAAAATTAAACCTAATTTAGCATCGGCTTACCGGAATTTAGCGAGGGTATTTGTGCAGTCCGGTCAGCCGCAAGCAGGGGCAGAATGCTGGTATGAAGCTCTCACTCTCGATATCAATTGGGCAAAGCCTGATGAACACTTTACTCTGGGCAATACTTTGTTAGAACTGGGTCAGTTGGAGCGGGCTATTTCGTGTTACCGGCGGGCGATTCAGTTGCAGCCGAGTTATGCGGATGCTTATCACAATTTAGGGGAGGTTTTGAGCGTTATGGGACAGTGCGAAGAGGCGATCGCGGCTTACCGACAAGCGATCGATCTGAACCCAAATTTCGATGCACCTCATTACGGTTTGGGGAAAGCTTGGGCAAGTCTAGATAGGCGCGAAGAGGCGATCGCCTGTTATCGGAGAGCGATCGAGTTAAATCCCAATTTGGTTCAAGCTTATCAAAGTTTGGGGGATGTTTTGGACAGTTGGGGTCAGTTGGATGAGGCGATCGGATGTTATGAAAAAACTATTGAGTTGAAACCGGATATCTGGGAAGTTCACCACAAATTAGGGGATGCTTTGCAAGAAAAAGGCGAGATTGATGAGGCGATCGAGGCTTACAACCGCGCCATTGAACTAAGCAAAGTTTAGAAATTTTCCGGATACCTCGCTAGGTAGATGAAAAATAAATTCAACTGCGTTAACCGTCTCAAATTACAACAGGTACAGGGTATGAGTAACCAATCCAAGATCATTGCATTTCCAGCCAATAATCATTCAAATTTATCCGACTTACACCAAAATAGTGAACTTTTACCTCCTCAATTAGTGAGCTTAAAAAAGGTTGACTCCGAATCTGGGGAACCGGATAGGAAGCGAGAAAAGCATTCTTACGGGAGTGTGGGAGCTAATTTCAATGCTGCTAAACCTCACTACAGCTTAGGGAAAGCTTTGGCTAAAAAGGGGGAGTGCGAGAAAGCTATTTATTCCTACCGTAAAGCTTTAGAGATCGACTCTAATTCAGCAGAAATTTATCAGAGTTTAGGGGATACTCTTGTTAAAACTGGTGAGTTGGATGAAGCAGTAATAGTTTATCAGAAAGCTATCGAACTTCAGCCTAGTTTGTGGAAAGTTCACCACAATTTAGGGGATATTTGGCAAGGACAAGGAAGGTTAGATGAGGCGGTTGCTGCATATCGTCTGGCTATTAAGTTGAATCCTGATTTTTGTTGGTCGCACAACAATTTAGGGGATGTTTTGATTAAGCAGGAGAAATGGGAAGAGGCGGCGGTGGCTTATGGACGTGCGATCGAGCTAAATCCCGACTTCCATTGGTCTCACTATAATTTGGGCGAGGCTTTGGTGGAGTTGGAGAGGTGGGAGGAGGCGATCGGGGCTTATCGAAGGGCGATCGAGTTGAAGGCAGATTTGCCGTTGGTTAATGAAAAACTGGGAGAGGCACTGCAAAAGCAAAGTCAGTTTTATGCACGGGAAGCGATAAAGCGGTATCGTCAGGCGATTGAGGAAAATCCTAACGATGTAGAACTTTACCATAAGGCACTGGAAGTCGATCTCCGCGATGCAGAACTCTATATGGGTTTAGGTAACGCTTTAGCGTTACGCGGACAAATAGATGAGGCGATCGCCTTTTATCGGATCGGACTGCAAGTTAAACCTGATGAATATCGCATTAATTGGCAATTAAAGAATGTCTTGGCTCAGAAAGATCGAGCATTTACACATTCTCTCGAAGTCCTGAAATACCTGAGTCTGAAACGTCCTGAACCAATTGTCCTCAAGACCAGCGTTAATCCTGTCATCTCGATTATTATTCCCGTATATAACCAAATACTCTACACTTTTAATTGCCTGCGATCGCTCGCCCATACAATGGATGGTTCCCTCCCATTCGAGGTAATTGTCATCGATGACTGTTCCAAAGATGATACGCAGCAAGTGTTCGAGATGGTCTCAGGAATTGTGACAGCTAGAAATCCTGAAAATCTTGGATTTATTGGATCTTGCAATAGGGGAGCATCGCTAGCTAAAGGTGAGTATTTAGTATTTTTAAATAACGATACAGTTGTCCTGCCAAACTGTTTCATCGAACTGATAGAAACCTTCAAAATAGTACCTGATGCTGGCTTAGTTGGTGCCAAGTTAATTTATCCTGACGGTCAACTTCAAGAAGCAGGCGGGATTATTTGGCAGGATGCTTCTGCTTGGAATTACGGTCGATGTGACGATCCCAATAAACTAGAATATTGTTACTTGCGGGAAGTAGATTACTGTTCAGGTGCTTGTATCATGCTGCCCAAGCAGCTATTTGAGCAGCTAGGCGGTTTTGATAGCTATTATAAGCCAGCCTATTGTGAAGATACCGACTTAGCATTTCAAGTAAAGCAAGCTGGTTATAAAGTTTTATATCAGCCTTTAGCTCAAGTCGTTCATTTTGAGGGTGTTTCGTCAGGCAGAGATACTAAAAAAGGTGTGAAAAAGTATCAAGTTATCAATCAACAAAAGTTCCGCGAAAGGTGGCAAACCATCTTGAGGAAACATCGTCCCAATGGATTAAACCCTTATTTCGAGAAAGAAAGAAATGTGCGGCAGCGGATTTTAGTCATAGATGCTTGTCCTTTAACGCCAGACCAAGATTCAGGCTCGATAACAGCCGTCAATCATTTAAAGATATTTCAATCGCTGTCTTATAAAGTCACCTTCGCACCTGATAACTTATTGTACGACCCCAAGTACACGGCAGATTTACAGCGATTTGGAGTCGAGTGTTTGTACGCTCCCTATGTTACTTCTCTCAAAGAGCATTTAAAAACTCACGGTCATCTTTACAATCTTGTTTATTTGACGCGAGCAGAAGTAGCCTTTAAATACATTGACGAGGTTAAAAACTTTTGCCCCCAAGCAAAGGTAATTTACGACACTGTAGATTTGCACTACGTGCGAGAGCAAAGACAAGCGCAAATCCAAAACAGTGCTGAACTTGCAGCCCGAGCTGAGAAGACAAAATTTAGAGAACTATCAGTGGCTGCAAAGGCCGATTTTACCCTTGTAGTAACAGAAAAAGAGAGAGATGTCTTACTTCAAGAAAATTCCCAGCTTAAAGTTATCACGTACCCAAGTTCTCGCGATATTTATGGTTCTGCTAGGGGGTTTGCAGAAAGAAAAGACATTTTATTTATTGGAGGGTTTCGGCATACACCCAATGTTGATGCCATGCTTTATTTTACTTCAGATATTTTCCCATTGATTAAGCGGAAACTCAAGGGTATCAATCTGTATATAATAGGTGGTGAGCCACCAGAGACAATTAGGAATCTTGCATCTAATGACATAATTGTAACTGGTCACTTACCCGACATTTCTGAGCATTTTAATCACTGTAAGCTATCTGTTGCTCCTTTAAGATATGGGGCTGGAATTAAGGGCAAAATATTGAGTAGCATGAGTTATGGAGTGCCAGTTGTAGCCACATCAATCGCGAGTGAAGGGATGCAGCTTCGCCACCAATTTGAGGTCGCGATCGCAGATATTCCCCATGAATTTGCTGAGATGGTTGTTATGCTTTACAACAATCAATCTTTGTGGGATGAGCTATCAACTAATTCGACAAATTTTGTCAAGACGCGCTATTCTTTGGATGCAGCAAAACAAAGTTTCAAAGAAATGCTAACCAGTTGAATTTAGTAAAAACAATCGAGGCAGACACCTATCATACTCTCACCGCACCGACATTGAAGTCCCATACCTTACATTAAGAAACCTGAAATGAGTGCCCAGTAATCATTTCAGGTTTTTTTCCTAATTTACAATCCTTAAATTTGCTTGAATATCTGGGGAATTTGAATTGGAAGTTTTTTCCAGCTAGACAGTCCAGATTGCCTTGGTTAGGCATCTTTTGTATTTTGTCCGGAGCTGGAGCCTCAGCTTAATTGTGAATGAAAGCTGACATAATTTAATTAAATCGGCAAAAACACTTCCTGTTAGCCGATCGCCATCGGGTATCGATCGGTATTCTCGAAACTTGACACCTGAAACAGAGCCATTCTTGGCATTAAATAGAGAGTGACTTTGATATACTCCCCGCCCTTTTAGGGCGAGGATTCTTAACGGTTCAGTGAGATGCGCTTGACTGGTGATTTGTGTTCTATTCGGTCGATCTCCATCCAATCATCTTGTCTCAAGTAGTGACCGCCGCACGCGCATTTTCATTTCTATTTTTGAAGTAGCTTTGCCACTCTTATTGGTATCTCTGGGTGTTTTCCCAATTCAGCTACATAAAGCAAGTGCATTGTTCCAAACCACTCTAACGCAACCAAACAATCGCAGATCAACTGCGTTGGGGGTCGGTTGTGAGGTAGAAACGGTAGGGGTATCTTACTTTGATGGATTGCTGAAAATTACATACTCTATTATACTATATTGACAGAAGCTTTCAGGACAATCTACAAACATCACTTGAAATCCTCCTGCAAAGTTAATTTTTATGCCTTCCAGGGAAATAATTTTGTAAACCAACAACAGAAAGTAACTTCAACAAATTTGAGGAATCCACTAAAAAATCTTCGGCACCTAAAGCAGAAAATTTATTGTCAGATGCAGATAACGAAGCTGTTTCTCGGTAACGCTTTCCAATCAAATAGTAATGTTCCAATGAGCATTGATTGCATAATGTCCAATAGCACTCATTGATGTAGGATGGAGAGAAAAGTTCAATAATTTGAGTCCCCGGCTGACAAAAGATAATGTTTGTAAGACCAGAACCATGAGGACTAACAACAATTTGGGCACTAGCCATCAATTGAGCCTGCTCTGTGACTGACATAGCCTCTAGAAATACAAGCTTAAAACCATAGTTTGAAAGGATATCCATTACCTCGCTCTCGTTGATAATTCTGCGACCGCGAGCTTTTTGCCGACTAATGTAAATTCGCTCTTTGGGAGCATAATTACTTTGTGCTAGAAAAGTGCGTTTGAGAAAATCAATAACCCAAGAGCTTCCACGACATCCACTAGGTAGTGATGGCACAAATAGTTCACTTGCTGTAATATGCGGATAATTGAAAGTATCTACTATCTTTTCTTGCGGAATCCCCAAGCGGTTAAGACTTTCATAACAGAACTTCGTATCGGGTTGATAAAAAAGAAATCGATCTATCTCATTAAGTTCAATTCCTGAAAGCCTTAGAAGTTGCAATCTGGGAAAAACTTCAAGCATCCAATGGTAATAACATCGACTGCCTAAACGCGAAGATAAAAAGGCTACCTTCCCGAAAAAGCTATGGATGTCAGGCAAGCGCTTGGAGATTGAGATTAAGTTGGAAAAACCTGTAGATACTTCGGGAATTAATATATTGCGAGATGTTAAAATGGCACTTGTCCAAAAATCAGAGTAAGCTCGTCCATTCAGGAGCTTTATAACATAGGATTCTTTTACATAGGATTCTTGTGACAAAAATTTAGATTGAATGTGATTTTCAACTGTTTTAGAAGGAGCAAGAGCGACTATTTCGCTCTCAAAAACTTGAGTTATTTGAATATTATCTTTTGTGTTTTTCTCGGAAATATATGCCGATAAACTATCCTCCTCTTTTAACAAATATTTCTGTATCAAATCAAAGGGAATACTCCCCGAACTAATAGAAATCGCCGCATCTTGAAGTCCTAACGCTTTGCATATCTCGGCTAACCCTCTCTTTGCTTGTATGAAGCTTGGATTAATTTCTAAGGTTTGTAATGCTAAAGACATGGCATCTTCATATTGACCTAGCTGAAACCTTACTAAAGCAAGTTTATAACGGCACTGATATGAATCAGGTGCGATCTTCACCATTGACTCATAAAATAACACTGCTAAATCAAGCCTATTACTCTGAATTAAAAACTCTCCTGGACTCAGATATAAAATTGGGTTAGATGCAACTGAATTAAGGTGGATGGCTTGCTCGTAATAATCAAAAGCTTTTTGTTTGTATCCTTGACTGTAAGATAAATCCCCCAGCTTAAATACAATCAATGATCGGCGAAATTCATCGTTATACTCGATTGCTTTTTCGTAAGCTTCAATAGCTTGATCGTACTTTTTTAAATCAACAAAAATATCAGCTAACCGAGAGAATACTACCCCTTTTAATGCTAAAGGAAAAGAATCTACAGCAAGAGCATTTTTGTAGTTTTCGATGGTTTCCTTAAGCAAACCTTGCTTTGTATAAGCTTCTGCAATTCGCATATAGAACAATCCATTGATTCGAGTTTTACTAAAGTATATTGCTTTTTGATAAGAGGCTATCGCTTCCGCAATTTTTTCTTGAAGCATTAGCACGTTAGCGAGATCGAAATGCACCCAATTGTAATCATGTTTTAGATTAAGTGCTTGTGTAAAAGATTCAATTGCGGCATCAAATCTTCCTCGATCGCGCATACTCAGCCCTAATTCATAGTAATCTTTTGCAGATTCTTTTTTGTCAGTTGCATCACTCATACAAAACTCCAAAATGATTGACCATTCAAATTGCTACTCAATTAGTAATAGCATGAGCGGGCATAAATAAACGTATAGCCTGACAAGCCAATTTCCTCGCTGTAAAGGGCTTCTAGCCTTTGGTCTTATTCGTTTAATTCTGCCCGCCTACTTACCTGATGACTGGGAGAATTACGATAAATTCTCTAAGCTCCTTTTGCATACAGAGCATCTCCCCAATCTTTGCCATTAATAGCAAGGTTTTTCAGCTTAAAACCGTAGAGCTTCAAAAGACTATCAATTTGCTCGTGAGTACAGCCTCCATCATATAAAGGGTATTCACTAACCTCGCTGTAGACATAGCGAACGCGCTTTAGCAATTGATGAGCGCCTTGAAGAACTTTTAGTTCAGCACCTTGAGTATCCATAACCAGTAGATCGAATTGAGACTCAGCAAAACTCTCTTCTAGAATACTATCTAGTGTTCTAGTCAAAATTTTGAAAGAGTTTACATAGCAGATACCTGGATAAGACTTTTGCATAGATGCTCCTAGGGGAAGCATACTAGAAGCCAATCCTCCCAGGTTAGCTATGTTAAAAACCACTTCATTGTTACTCACATCCGAGCAACAGTGTCGGACAGCATAATGAGATTTATCAGCAGAAATTCGCTGGCAAAGCTTTTCGTAAACAGTCGGAATAGGTTCTATCCATAAAACTATATTAGGATTTGCAGCCTGGTAAGCCTCAAACTCTTGACCTTCATTTGCCCCTACATGAATAATCCCTTTAGGAAGGGGGTATCCCAACTTTTTCTCGATATACCACAATGGAAATGACATTCAGATTACTCCTCCATACTAACAGTTACTGACAGTTACTAACAGTTGCTAACAGTTACTAACAGTTTTATTTAAAAGCCGATTCAAGTGTCCGTAAGGAACTCGCTCTATTTTGGAATGCTCGGAATAAGGTCTGATTTCATAGCAACCTTCCTGCATATCCATACACATTAACGCAACATTGGGAAAGTAAATTCGATACCCTTCATAGCTATTCACCAATGCTGCATGACGCTGCCACCCTTGCTTGGGGCGACCGTGAAAAATTTTGACTAACCCTTGTGCAGTCTGAGGTAAGCCGAGGCGAAAGTTATACTCAGTTGCCAAAATCATTGGTCGAATGTTTGATAAGTCTAAAACTTCACAAAACACAGTCTGGTCGCTGTAATACCGATTGTAGAAATTGTTAGGAGGAACTTTTTTGATGTAAGTCAATTCCCAATTATCAAGAAAAGAATTTACAATTTCTGTATTTTTATAACACAGAATACCTGTATTCAAAGCAGTAGAAAATAAGTGTTGCCTTGTATATCCTTCTAAGAATTTTTCTGAGGACATAAACGGTACTGATGCTTTTTGCGGCGCGATCGCCACAGCTATATCGTATTGATGTAAAGAGGAAAAAACTTCCCAGACAGAGGAAGCAATATAGGTATCTGAATCCACAAACATGGTGAATTGGAATGGACTCATTCTCATGCCTCTAATTTTGTTAAGATAACCGTGATATCCGGGATGAATATCGGTTTTAAGTGAGGACATTGGGAGGATGCGGTCGAATATTTCGAGCGGCTTGCCTGCAAAATTTTTAGCAGAAGAATCATCAGTGACGATAACAATTTGTGCTTCAGGCATGGCAGTTTTGAGTGAATTTGCAGAGTCGATGGACTCCTGCATATATTTCTGCCCAAAAGCAACATATAGAAAGCCAAAGTCACTGATATTTTGAACTTTTTTTAACTGCATATCGAATCAACCTCCAAAGTTAAATTACTTGCGAAACATCTCTCTAGATTGTCAAGGTGTGAGAGAAGTATGTGCAATAAAATCAGAAATTTCTTGCTGATGTGTATCATAAAACTCAAAAAAAGAACTTACGACCTCTCTTTGTGTAAACACTTGTTTTTCGATGCGGTAATCCAAATTTGAACCAAAAGATAAACCTAGAATTTTAACCGCAGAAGGATAGATCGAAAAAGAAGTCTGCGCCAGAACATCAAAGTTTCTAAATAGTTCAAAAAAAATTTTTCCCCGCTGAATTCCCAGTAGATCGAATATAGAATTGAGAATATATTCTAAAACTACGGCGCTGGGATGATTGAATGTATGAAATAATTTCTTGATTCTGAAGTTCTCCTGAATAAATGCGGATATCTTGACTTCAAGGTTTTTTTCCCTGGCTGCCAAGTTACGCAGAGTGGCACTCAAGTTTTCTTGTAAGTATTCAGCGCTATAAAATGCCTCTCCCCCTATCTCCTCGATCGTCATATCGATACTCTTTCCCTTCGCATAAAGCTTCAAGATATTCAAGTCATGATACGGAAATGGCTTACTAAGAACTATATTATTCTTGTTCTTTAAATATGTAATCTCTGGATTGTACGTAGTAAAGTATGCTACCGGAAAAGAAATAGTTTGGCAGCTTGACTTGAGTTGACTCTTGATGTAGTTAGTTGATAGTTGATGAATACCTTTGTAGTTGTCTGAAACAGGTTGGTGTATGAAAAGCTCAATCTCAGCAATTGTTTTTTCTAAGGGAGCGACATCCCCCTGAGTCAGCAAATGAACAGGCTTAATCTCTATCACTTCATAAAATGATGTGAAATTCGGATGCTTTGAGAGAAAGCTTCTTAGCGCCATCGCCTGACAGTTTCCGTATACCAAACACTTTTTCATTTTAAGCAAGTCCTACAAAGTTTTTCTGATCTATAACGGTTCTCACCAACATGAGGTGCACCTGATTCTTTGAATTTAAGGATTGAAGAGCCTTTCTCTGTACCTCACCTACCTCAGAAAGGCTATATGTCTAAAGTATCTGAAGTTTCGATCGAGCAGCTTGGATGCTTCTTAGTGTCTAGTTGGTTTGAATTCATACCAGATACTTCCTCCTCCTGTACCATACTTATTTCCCATCAATTATTGGGCTTTATTTAGCAAAAAATTAGGTAATAAACACTTGACAGTAAAACTTGGAGGTGGGGATTATATAACATATTTAATCCGGGTTTGAAAGTCGTCTTGAGTTAACATTTGTTGAGGCTCTTTTTCTGTTTTGGTAGTAGATTTTGGTTGAATAGCGCTCTAAATTTATGCTTGAAGATTTGCCTTCAACATAGAACTAACAACTTGATAAAGAGCGTTATCCAACTGATTCATTTCTTCCAAACGAGCGACCAAATCTTCTCCTAAATCTTTTACCAGCTTGTTCCGAATCTCCTCATCAGAAGCTACCCCCTTCGAGCTGATATTTAAAGAAACAGGTGCCAGAGCGATCGCCGCATCTTCAAAAGATTTTTGCAAACAGGTTTGGGCGATCGCCAACGTTTCATTATACTGTTCTACTGTCCCCACGATCGCCGCTGATTTCAAATTCTCGATCGCCAACTTCAAATCCGCTTCAGTAGGAGAATACTTCGGCTTCATCAGTTCTGTTCTCGAACAATAGTAGGTTTGATAATTGCAGAAAACGATCGGAGAGGTTTCTAAACGCCAAAGCACAAATCCTTTAAAATCTAACTCTTTCGCCTTAATTGCACCCGCTGTTTCCGCTTTCTGCTTGTGCTCAAAATTATAGATAGATCGAATGCGAGAGAGGGGTTTTCTAATCAGAACCGAAGAAATTGTTTGAAAATCTTCCCCTTGTGGAGTCGGCATAGCTATGTGATGACCCGAAATTGCCTTCACTTGAGGATTTGCTTGGATCGCTTCTTCCAAAATTGCTGGGGAAACTAGCTGACCCCCCGGAAGGTCGTACTCCATAAACTGTTTTCCAAATGCTTGGTTCAGTGCATAGTTAAACGAAGTTCCCGCGTTTTTGAAAATGTGATGGTGAATTAAAATACTTCGCTTCATAATATTAACATCCTTTTCTTCTTAATGAGCATATGACTTAACGCACGAGCCGACAAATCTGAAATTGCTATCGAGTTAACTCGATTCACAATGTATTATACAGATAGAATGATAATTCAACAGCACAAAAAAACTGAAAAGCTGTAAATTCAATACCTTTACGGGGTTCCGATCTGTTTTTTGATGTGATTGAGTATTTTTAGTTAGAGCAATATTTTTTTCTGGAATTTAATTTGCAGGGTCGCAGCGAATCTCACTTAATACAAACGCTAATTCCCTAACATCTTCATTGAGACCCGCTCTTACTCCGCTCATTGTCTCACTCGCAACAATTGAAAGCTGAAAATAATCTTCTGCATCAATTGTTACAGGTACTTCCAGGCAAAATAATGAACCTTGGCCAACTTCCTGACTCACTAACTGTTCGTCAACTGTCATAGTTATCTTAGTTAAGGGAGCGTGATGTACGGGAATATAGCCAATTAGTTTAACTCGACAGACCTTTTTTTTAGCACGGAAGTAAGCACTGACCTCACTGCCAGCCCACCCGTCATGCTGCCAAAAACCTGTGGCATCTCCTTCTGGAATAATTGAATCAGTCGTCGGCAATTTGATGCAAGACTCACCTATCTTTTTGGGTGGAGGACTAAAGAAACTAAAATGGTTTGTATCTAATACAGGTAAAGGATTTAAAAATCCGTTAATTAACACGCTAATTAACTTTTGCCACTCTTGCGAATTTGTCAGGGCTCTCACATCGAAAATACAGCCACGATCAATGGCATATCTGCCAAATTTTTTTAGCCAATCATAAATTGTCTTAGTGCGGTAATAAGGAGTATAACTCAATGACTGCTCTAGGTAACCCTTCATCTGAGGTAAATAACTTGTGGAGTATAAATACCAAGCAATCCATACTAAAGTTTGATAGCGAACCTCTTTCTCTAATAAGCGGATATGACTTGGCAGGTCTGGTATTGAAAAAAAATTATCTATTACTGCATAGAGTGATTCTGCCTGTTCTATGCTATTGTTCATCGTGTTGCATTCATGTTGGCGGTAGCAGGTAGTAATTTGGGGAACCCACGCTGCTTCACAGCCCATCAGTGCTAAACGGAGTACCATATCTACATCAGAGGACTGAGTAAATCGAGTGTCAAAACCACCAGCACGTTCTAAGCACTGACGGGAAAACATCATGGCACTAGGAAGCACGGGTTTCCAATGCAACCAAGCCCTTAAATTTAACTCTGACGCCTTGTGCCAAGGTTCTACATTTACGATAGCTTTTCCCAGCACGTTAACCCGCTGCCAGCCACTATGTACTATCCCTAATGTGGGCTGCGCTTGAAAACAAGCTACCTGTAGTGCTAGCTTGTCAGCTAACCAGAAATCATCCTGATCGAGGAAAGCAATGAATTCACCTTTAGCCATCTGGATACCCAGATTTCGCGCTGCTGCTACTCCTTGATTTTTCTGATACACATAGCGCATTTTATCCAAATAAGGCAACAACACGTCGTCGCTATTATCAGTGGACCCGTCATTTATGACGATGATTTCATAGTTCGTGTAGGTTTGATTCAAGACACTTTCTATTGCTTCAGCAAGAAAGCGATCGCCTTGATAAACAGGAATAATTACGCTAACTATCGGTGTTTGGGTCTGTGTTGGCATAGGTGTTGGGATAATGGCGCTTCACCTGGGTGTCCCGGTGGTAGCGCACATGAAATTGCTAAGGATTAACTGTAAAGCTCACCACTTAATACCAGACCTGGGAATGCTGCACCGGAAAGAAGCTGTTGATTTTTATATTAAGAAGTACGATCGCCCCTTTCTCCGCCTCTACAACCACCCCAAACCCACATCTTCGCCAAAATTAACCCGGATCGGACAGCTAACCCCCGAAAGAATAACTATAAAGAACCGATCGCCAGTTCCCCAGCAGCGAATACAGGATTTTATCGACAGTTAACTGGCACAGAACACATTACATTTTAAGGAAGGAATTAGATATGCAGCAGGATGGCGTTACCGTGTGGTTCACGGGTTTAAGCGGGGCAGGCAAAAGTACGATCGCTACTGAACTAGCCAAAATTTTACGGCGGCAGGGATACAAAGTAGAAGTTTTAGATGGCGATATCGTCCGCAAAAGCCTCACGAGAGATTTAGGTTTCAGCAGAGCCGATCGCGATGAAAATATCCGCCGCATTGGCTTTGTCGCCGATCTTTTGACCAGGAACGGTGTAATTGTTTTGGTTTCAGTCATCTCACCCTACCGCGATGTCAGGGAGGAAGTCGGACACCAAATTGGTAACTTTATTGAAGTTTATGTGAAAGCTCCCCTCGAAGTTTGCGAACAGCGAGATGTCAAGGGACTTTACAAGAGAGCTCGTGCCGGTGAGATTCGAGGTTTTACTGGCATTGACGATCCTTACGAACCACCCTTGCACCCGCCAGTAGAATGCATCACGGATAGGGAAACGGTAACAGAGAGTGTAGCTAAAGTGATGGATAAATTAGAAGTGTTTTGGGCCAGCACTCCTCTATCTTCTGCTCAACTTTAAACGTTCATCTGTTGATTTTTTTGCTCTTGGGTTGAAGTTAGATTATCTATCTGTTGGGGTGAGCGAGCCCTTTCCCCAACATCCGCCGGCTTGACAGCAACGTCACTAAAAAAATTAGTCAGCCATCATCAATAAAACGTATCCGCTCAATAATTCGGGGCGGACTACCCACTCAGGAACGATTTTGCGTCGCGTCATTTGAGGTGCATCGTTGAGCGATTTACCCCGGATTATTGAGCGGATACAATAAAACATTATGTCATCTCCAAAACCTTTCCTCCCCCCTCCAGACCCCCTAAATAAATCTAAAGACCACTACAAATTTCAAGGAAAACCCTACAAGCATCTTGAAATAGAGATTAATTTGACATCCTTAAAAACTATAGCTACTGCTATTTTGTTAGGGGTTCCTTATCTTGGGTTGATTCACGTATTTTTATCGGGAGGCGCCAAACTAATAGCTATTAGTCTAGTAGTAGTAGGTATCTTGATAGGGGGAGCGATCGCGCTTTTATACTACTTAAACAGACAAGAGCCTGTCAAAGCGCCTTCCAATCAAAAGAAACGGCACTAATAGACACTCTATCGCCCTACTCAATCCCGGATCAGACTCCGCTTGGTCAATTCACCCGAAATGCGATCGCCCCCCAACTCTGTAATTAAGATTTTGCCTATCCTCAAGCGATCGCCCTGTTGAAAAATTCGATGCAACTGTCCGGATTGCGCTCGAATTATCAGGAAGCTTAATTGGTAGATGCACCCTGATTAATTAACTCCCGACCAATTTTGGCCGGGTTTTTTTTGGCGATTCCACGCCCTGGCCACAAATTATCCCAAATTCTGCCAAAGTGCCCTGAAAGAGGTGCTGTGAGGCCGGAGACTAAATTAGTAGATGCACCCTGATTAATTAACTCCCGACCAATTTTGGCCGGGTTTTTTTTGGCGATCGCCCCCTCTCGCCACACATTCTCCAAAATTCTGCCAAAGTGTCCTGAAAGAGGTGCTGTGAAGCCGGAGACTAAATTGGTAGATGCACCCTGATTAATTAACTCCCGACCACTTTTGGCCGGGTTTTTTTTGGATCTCGCCCGCCCTCGCCAGAAATTATCGCAAATTCTGCCAAAGTGTCCTGAAAGAGGTGCTGTGAGACGGGAGACTAAATTGGTAGATGCACCCTGATTAATTAACTCCCGACCAATTTTGGTTTGGGGTTTTTTTTTGCGGTATCGGCGGTGATGCTGAATAAAGTTTGAGGTTTTCCGGATTGCGCTGGAATTCTCAGGAAGCTTAATTGGTAGATGCACCCTGATTAATTAACTCCCCGCCAATTTTGGTTTGGGGTTTTTTTTTGCGATATCGACGGTGATGCTGAAGAAAGTTTGAGGTTGTCCGGATTGCGCTGGAATTCTCAGGAAGCTTAATTGGTAGATGCACCCTGATTAATTAACTCCCCGCCAATTCTGGTTTGGGGTTTTTTTTTGGCGATCGCACCCCAAACCACGAATTTCCCCAAATTTTCCCAAACTGTCCCGAACAGGTGCACCTTGAACCGGAGACTAAATTAGTAGATGCACCCTGATTAATTAACTCCCGACCAATTTTGGCCGGGTTTTTTTTTTGCGTATTACAGCCAAAATCGCTAATTCTCAAATATTTTCCCAAACTGTCCCGAACAGATGCACCTCGAACCGGAGACTAAATTAGTAGATGCACCCTGATTAATTAACTCCCGACCAATTTTGGCCGGGTTTTTTTTGAGCGATCGCAGGCTAAGCCACAAATTCTCGCTAATTCTGCCACACTGTCCTGAAAGAGGTGCTGTGAGGCGGGATATTAAATTAGTAGATGCACCCTGATTAATTAACTCCCGACCAATTTTGGTTTGGGGTTTTTTTTTGAGCGATCGCAAGCTGATTCACAAATTATAGGAAATTCTGCCAAAGTGTCCTGAAAGAGGTGATGTGAGGCGGGACATTAAATTAGTAGATGCACCCTGATTAATAAACCCCAGCCAATTTTGGCCGGGGTTTTTTTTGCTCGAAAGCTGGATTAGTCGATCGACCTACAACACTTCAAAAGACTGCACCTCAAGCACCGGGCCGATCATAGCAAAAGTCATCACATCCTTACGCACTTCACCTTTAACACTGACTTTTAAACCAGCTTTTTTCAACTCAGAAGAAGCATTCTTAAGTTCGTAAGTTTCGCCATCTTCGCCCACCAAAGCCCAAGTGCCCGGGCCAAATCCTTTGCGTTCAATTACACCCTTGACAGTAATACTCATGCCGATCGCACCTCTGTTTTAATTGCTAAACGCGCCAGTCCGAAACACAGAAAAGCATTGACAATCAAAAATGTTTGTGCTACCAAACCTGTGCCCAATCCCCAGACTGCGGGAGACACAAAAGCATTCACCGCTAAACTGCTGGCAAAACCGATCGAAATTGCGATCGCGATCCACTTCCACTGTTGATGTCCCAACAGCAAAGCAATCAAAATCCCAGGAATCAAAACGCTAGCAAAAAAGGGATTCAGCATACTGCTGCCATTAATTGCGCCGCCGAGTTCGGGAATAGAACTGCCCATCACCCGCAGCGGCCACTGCGGCAAGTCAAATACAAACAAGTTCCGCAGCCCGAAGAACCCAGAACTGCCAGCAATCAAGCCGCCGGAAAAGCCCCAAGTCCAGGCGAAGGGGAAATAATTCCGCATAAAGAAAGCCAGCAGGTAAGAACCGAGCACCATTGCAATTTTAGGCAACAGGGCGACTGCACCGCCGTCAATCCAAAAGCGGGGGTTGAGATAGCCGTTATCGCGCAGCCAGCGGAAGAAATCGCGGAAGTTGATTTTTCCGCGCTGGGCTAGCTGAACCGCTGCGGCTGCGTCTAGGTGTCCTGAACCAAAATGGTTTAACGGATCTTCAGTGACATTTCGCGAGGACTGCAAGAGTACGCTGCGAATTTCGTCTGGTTCTGTGATGCCGGAGGCCTTGACAAGGGCTGCAACGGCGGCAACGTGGGGAGAAGCCATGCTAGTGCCTTGGTAGCCTTCAAAGACTTCGGCGCCGGTTTCCGGGTCGATCGTACTTTGCAGGATTTTGCCCATTTCAGAACCGCCGGGGGCCGCAATGTCAACCCCTGCGCCGAAATTGGAGTAAGAGGCTTTTTCCTCGTCCGGGCCGAGGGCGGAAACGCCGATGACGTGGGGATAGCGGGCGGGATAGGAAGCGGAACTGTCGCCGGAGTTGCCGGCGGCTGCGATGATGACAACGCCTTTAGAGTGGGCGTAGTCGATCGCCTCTTCCATTAACTGACTTTCACCGCCACCACCGAGACTCATGTTAATCACGTCGGCGCCGTTGTCAGCAGCAAATTTAATTGCTTCGGCGATGTCGGAAACCGTACCGCCGCCGCTGCCGCTTAAGACTTTCAGCGGCATTAAAGCTGCTTCGTAGGCGATGCCCGCAACGCCGTAATTGTTGTTAGTTGATTGGGCGACAGTACCGGCGACGTGAGTACCGTGGCCGTTGTCATCGTAGGCTTGGGCGCGATCGTTTACAAAGTCGTAGCCCGGTACAAATTTGGTTTCTTTTAAGTCAGCGACTGGAGTAATACCCGTGTCAATTATCGCTACTGTTGTGCCGCTGCCTTTGGTTTCGTTCCAGGCAGATTCTACATTGATGCTGCGGAGATTCCACTGCTTGGTATACATGGGGTCGTTGGGAATCTCGAAAGCGCTGTAGACAAAGTTCGGTTCAATGTATTCGGTATCTTTAGCCAAATTAGATTTTCTCAGGGCGTTTAGCAAAGTGCGATCGCCCTTAACTACATATACATTGTCGCCCGCTGAGAATTCGCTGTTGAGTTGCGGTGCGACTTTGTACTGTTGGGCGATCGCCTCTACTTGCTTGGCGATCGTGGCATTACCGACATCTTCGCGGAAATCCAGCACAATCGAGTCGTAAGTGCCTTGAGTAGCAAGTCCTGGGAAATTAGAAATCGCCCAGCCGAGACCGATTAAAAATAAGCACAGAAGGAAAAACTTTTTCATTGCCGATCGTCCGTTTAGGGAAGGCGTGTTCACCACAATAACCCAATTTTCACCGCCAGCGCCAGTTTTCCTTGCTGCGACTTGTGGGGCTCTCGCACGCGGGCGTTTGGTAGTTTTCGGCTGTGGCTGTGACTAGATCAAAAATTGCTCTAATTTCTAGTTGAAATTGCAGAGCAAGTTTTAGGACTTCAATTAATTGTATCATTAGAGAAGATGATAAACAGAACCAGGACTATTTTCAACAAGGGTATTGCATGGAAAGAGGTTTAATGTGGCTGCCGCTGCTGGCAATTTTTATTGGGCTAGCTTGGGCTGGATGGAACGAGTATCAAAAGCTGGAAGCGTATCGCGTCTGGGCCGAACAATTCGCTAAAGCCAAGTACGATATTTATGCTGTACTCGGTCAGCAAGAAGACAGTTTAACTTGGGGAAAACCTACTCGCAGCGGGCCGGTAAATTTGCAAACTTTTTCTTTAAAAGATGTGCAGTCGCTGCGGTTGTTAGTCAACTCTCAGGCAGTTGATTTAGACTCACCGCCGAATTCTGGAAGTCCAATCGCCCTCGAATTTTTGTTGAAAGATGCTGCTGCGGTGCAGGTTCCTTTTACAGAAATTCCTCTAGCGACTAAATGGGGAAAATACTTGCAGCAAGAATTGCAGCGCTTTAAGTAAAAACACTCTCCGGCGGGGCAGCGTATCAGATATTAACTCGGCTACTTTAAGTTACAAAAGTCTGTAAAGCTGGTAGTAAAAATAGAACTTACGCCACAAATCCTTTGAACCGCCATCTATAGGGGTAAAGTGTGTACGGATCACCCGGAGAATGTGAGTTCTTGTAGTAAGTAGTAGAAGTAGTGTCCCCGTGCCTAGCCCGGTAGTCATCCGTGCCCACCTTAGAGTTAAAGTTCTTTGCCAGCGCGTCCTAAAACAGCTAAATTGCCAGCCCCCCAATCTGCGGAATGCAAACACAAGAATTTTTACAGCGCTATCAACAGGGAGAGCGAAACTTTGGTCACATTGACCTCAGCGGCGCTAGTTTAAGCGGTGTCAACCTGCGAGAAATAGACCTCACTGGTGCTAACTTGACCGGTGCTAATTTGAGCTGGTCTTTTTTGAGCAATGCCAAGTTGATAGGGGCTTGTTTGCGGCGCGCGGATCTCCGCAGTGCGGGGCTAGCTGGGGCGAATCTGAGCGGGGCAAATTTGAGCGGGGCAAATCTTGCTAAAGCGGATTTGCGCCTTGCTTGTTTGGCAGCAGCAGATCTCAATTGGGCCACGTTGCCTGAAGCGGATTTGGGCGGTGCTAATCTTCAAGGAGTTAAATCTGACCAAATTAATTTGGCTGGGGCTAAACTCGACGGCGCGAAGTTGATGGAGGCGGAATTGATGGAGGCGAATCTCAACCGCGCCAGTCTTGTTGGTGCTAATTTAACGGGTGCTAATTTGCGGGAAGCGCATTTGGTGGAAGCGAATTTGCGATCGGCAATTTTAATCGGTGTAAATTTGATTGAAGCTGACTTGAATGGCGCTCAAATGCGATCGGCAAATCTGACGGGCGCTGACTTGCACCGAGCTGTGCTGGCGGGGGCGGATTTGACTGAGGCGGTGCTGGATAATGCTGATTTGAGTCGAGCTAATCTGGCGGGTTCTTATTTATTGAAAGCGAGTTTTAAGAAGGCACTTTTGCTGCGAGCTAACCTGCAAGGAGTGTATTTGCTGCGAGCTGATTTGAGCGAAGCTAATTTGCGAAGTGCTGATTTGCGGAAAGCGGATTTGAGCGGCGCTTATTTGATGGATGCGATTTTGGGTGAGGCGGATTTAAGAGAAGCTTGTTTGATTGAGTGCCGTTTGATTCGGACGAATTTGGAGGGGGCGCAGCTTACGGGTTGCTGTATTCAAAATTGGCAAGTTCAAGATGTCGATCTGTCGAGAGTTGACTGCAGCTATGTTTTTACTGGGTTTGATTATACTGCGAAAGTTGCGGCAAATCGCTTTCCGGTCGATCGCGATTTTGAGTCGGGGGAATTGGGGCGGCAGCATCAAGAGGACTGTTCGATTGTGAAGGTGTGTTTTGATGAATCTCCTAATTGGGAGGCTTTGGTTTTTACCCTGCGTCGGGTGGAGTTGGAAAGTCGCGAACTCAAATTGAACGTTCAATTTTTTGAGTCTGCGGGAGAACAAAGTTTACTGCGGCTGAGCGCGAACCGTTTGGTGAACGGCAAGATTTTGGGCGATCGCATTTTGGAGCTTTATCCAGATATGTTGGAAAAGGTTTTAGCCAAGGGCGCTGAAATTTTGAGTTTGCTCGACTTGGCTGTTCCTAGTAACAATGCGGAGCCGAGTAACAAGGAAGCGTTGCTCAGAAGACAGGAAATCTACCAGCGAATGGTGCGCCAAATTTCGTTTATTTTGATGTCTCAGACGCCGGATAAATTCTCCGAAAGCGTGCAGCGGCTGTTGGATTATTTGAAGCAGCAAGGTATCCCGACAGAGCAGATTCAAAAGAAAGTCATCAGTCAGGCGATCGTGCAGCGGGCGAAGCAAGATCCGGTGTTTAGGGAACAGTTGCTCGCGTGGGAGAAAACGGCGCCCGATCGCGTTCGTTCTTCGATGATGGGGGAAGCGGTGCGGTATGCGATCGGCCTTTTGATCGATTATTAACAGTTAATTGTTAAAACTTGAAGCCGGAGAGTGGCTCATACCCGCACTTGCTCTTCTGCGTCGGAAACTGCAAGCCTCGTGCAGCGGGCGAAGCAAGACCGGGCTTTTCGAGAACAGTTGCTGGCGTGGGAGAAAACGGCTTCGGATTGCGATCGGTGTTCGGTAATGGGGGAAGCGGTGGGGTATGCGATCGGCCTTTGGTGGGAATGAAACGGTGTGTTCGAGCGCTCATGGGGGAGGTTTTCTGTGCGATATTTTAATTAGGGTTTTGATAGAGTGCGAGTATCTTGCTCGCGGGAAAGAATTGCGGTAGGAAAAATCAGTGCGAGCATCTTGCTCGCGGGAAAGATTTACGGTCGGAAAAATCAGTGCGAGCATCTTGCTCGCGGGAAAGATTTACGGTCGGAAAAATCAGTGCGAGCATCTTGCTCGCG